>JALWQQ010000221.1 GCA_027083075.1 Campylobacteraceae bacterium | reverse complement strand
AGACGATGCTTTCGGCATCCAAAGCATCGTCTAAGACCTTAGCGACGGGTGCCAAGCCGTTGGTGGTGCAGCTGGCGTTGGAGATGACCTTTTCGCCCTTGTAACTATCGGCGTTCGCGCCGATGACATAGGTGGGCGTATCGTCTTTGGCAGGGGCGGAGAAGATTACTTTCTTGATCCCCTTCTCAAGATAGGGTACAACGCTCTCTTGCGTCAGATGCGCACCGGTACACTCAAGCACCACCTCTGCACCCGCCGAAGCGAAGTCGAGTGCTTCCAAGTCGCGGGTAGAGAAGATCTTGGCTTTTTCTTTGCCGAGTTTCAGATAGCCGTCCTCGATCGCCACATCGTCGTATCTGCCGTGAACGGAGTCGTATTTGAGCTGATAGCGCAGCATCTCTTCAGGTCCCGTGGCATTGACCGCCACAAGCTCGATATCCTCTCTATCGGCGATGATGCGTGCAACACACCTACCGATCCTTCCCATGCCGTTGATCGCAACTTTGAGCGCCAAACTGTCTCCTTTTGCCGAACTTATGATAAAATTACGCAATTTTACACTATATGAGGTTAGCGGTTGATTAAGGTACAAAAGCCGCGTATCGCGCTCTACGGGGGCTCTTTCGACCCTCCGCATACGGGGCATGTAGCAGCGGCGCATCGGGTCTTGGAGATACTGCCTGTCGATAAGCTTATCGTCATGCCCGCATGGTGCAATCCCTTTAAGTCAAGCACCGTCGCGCCCGCCGATAAGCGTATGGCATGGCTAAAAAGGCTTTTTGCCGATGAGGCGCGCATCGTCGTTTCCGACTTGGAGATCAAAGCGGCACGTAAGGTGCCGACGATAGAGACCGTCGAGATGCTTCGCGAAGCGTACGATCCTTACTATCTGATCATCGGTGCGGATAACCTTGCTTCCGTGGAGCGCTGGCACCGCTTCGAGGCGCTGAACCGATCGGTGGTGTGGGTTGTTCTCGGACGCGGGGAGTTGCCACCCCCTTTGCCGTCGGCATTGGAGCGCGTCTGCTATATTCCGATGCGACACGAGGCGAGCTCAACGGCGATCCGAGAGGGTGATATGCGCTATGTGCCGCCGCTTTTGCGTGATGAGATACGATCATTTTATAATCTTAAGGAGTGATATGGAGCTTGAAGAACGTATAGAGGCGATCGTCGCCGTTTTGGATGAGAAGAAAGCCGAAGAGATCGAGGTCTTCAATCTCGATACGATCGAGTATATCGCCAAGCGTGTTGTCATTGCCAACGCCCTGAACCCCAAGCATACGTCGGCGCTTTACGATGCGCTCAAAGAGAAGCTAAAGCCCCGCGGCGAGCGCTTTTTGTACGCCGATCTAAGCGACGAATGGATCGTAGTCGATCTGGGTGATATCTTGATCCATCTGATGATACCGGAGTATCGCCGCCGTTACAATATCGAAGCCTTTTTAAGCGAACTGATAGAGAAGCGAACGCAGGGTGAGTAGCGTGCCTTCGTGACGAGAGCCTTCGAGATACTCGAAGAATAAAAAGAGTGCGATTGTCGCTAAAGGCAGGAGAAAAAACCACCACATCAAGACCTTGCGCACTATATACCACCAGAGTGCTATCCATGCAACCGCGACAAAGAGCAGATGCAACATAAAAAGCGGCGGTATAGGGCGTGTGATCATCCCCATATAGCCGATCGAGACGATCCAAATAAGCAGCCCCGTCGCAATAAGGGCGTGCTTTGAGTGCTTCTCTTTGCGCCAACGTAGCGCGATGCCAAGAAGCGTTAAAAGAAGTGCCAAAAAGAGAAGTGCCTTCATCTGCGCCTCGCTTTCATTCTCATTTATTATCGACCCTATTGTACAATAGCTCACTTTATGTAGCAAAAGGTTATCTATGAACGATACACACAATACGCAGAGCAACGCACAGCCGGACGAGAAGTTTTTCGAGCGCGCCGATGCGCATATTGCACTGGCAAACGGTCATGTCAACCAAAATACCCATCCCGGATATGTGAGTAACTCTTTTATGTACGCCGCAGCGCGCTTTAACGCGTGGTTGAGCGCTCTTGGTTTCGAGAGTGCGGAGCAGATGCTTGCCAAAAAAGAGGAGCTCATCTCATACTTTGTCGATCAGTACAAGGCGATGCTTGAAGAGCATATTCACGACTATGTGCAACACTTCGATACCTATATGGGCAAAGAGAACCCTTCGGGGTCTGCATAAATTCAAGGAGTCGGTGTGCGTGTAAAGATCTGCGGTATTACCAATCTCAAGGATGCACTTCATGCGGTGGCGTGCGGTGCCGATGCGTTGGGTTTTGTCTTCTATCCGAAGTCGCCGCGCTATATCACCCCCGATAAAGCGCGTCACATCATCGATCATCTACCGCCATTTGTGGCGCGGGTAGGGCTCTTTGTCGACGAAGGGTTAGAGACGATCGACACTATCGCCCGCTATACGCGCATTTCACGCGTACAGGTGCATTTCGATGTTGACGAAGAGTCCTTGGATGCGATCAAGCGTCCCGTTTTGCCTGTCATACGCGCCAAAGATCCGAGCGATCTCTACAAATATCCCGATCGCTACAAATTGGTCGATGTCTATTCGGAGCGCTTCGGCGGTACGGGAGAGCGGCTTGACCTTAGCTGGTTCGAGGGGGTTGATACCTCTAAGATGATCTTGGCGGGCGGTTTAACGCCCGAGAATGTTTCGGAACTCAAGGGAATGGGCTTTTACGGTGTGGATGTCAGTAGCGGTGTCGAGTCGATCAAAGGCAAGAAGGATCCCGCCAAAGTAGAAGCCTTTATACGCAATGCGAAAGCTCTTTAGTGCGTTGACGGATGCCTTTAGGGCGCACCAAGGCAAGATAGACGAAATGCACTATCGCATGCTTGCTGCGCGATACGCCACACTTTTCGAAGATAGCGAGACGATCTTTTTGCTCTTGCAGGCTTCAGGCTACCCGATAGAGAGAGACGATGAGGGCAACTATATACTCAAAACCTACTTTACACCGATAGAAGAGCAGCGATTTTGTATCGTCGATATCGAAACCAACGGCGCCAAACCGTCACGTGCGCAGATCATCGAAGTGGGTGCGGTGATGGTACAAGGCGGCAAGATCGTCGACAGACTGGAGAGCTTTGTAGCGTGTGCTTATCTACCCGAATATATCAGCAAAGTCACCGGCATCGAACCCGAAGATCTCAAGGACGCACCGAGCCGCAGAGAGGTGTTGACGCGTCTGCGCGCCTTCTTGGGCGATGCGGTCTTTGTAGCGCACAATGTAGCGTTTGATTTCGGCTTTTTGGACGCCTCTTTCGAGCGCTTCGGTCTAGGCAGTCTGGGCAACCGGACACTCTGCACGATCGACCTTGCCAAACGCACCTTTAAAAGCGAACGCTACGGTTTGGCGCATCTGCGCGAGACCTTGGGGCTTGAGCGTTATGCGCCGACACACCACCG
>JALWQQ010000220.1:3022-3461 GCA_027083075.1 Campylobacteraceae bacterium | reverse complement strand
CTCTTCGCAGTTGCCGTGATCGGAAGTAAGCACAAGTGCATAGCCTAGTTCTTTGGCTTTTTGCCAAATCTTACCGATCTCGGCATCGACCGTCTCTACCGCTTTGAGTGTGGCGTCGTAATTTCCCGTGTGTCCGACCATGTCGCCGTTGGCGAAGTTGACAACGATGAAGTCGTAACCTTCGTCGATCGCCTTGCGTACCGCTTCGCCCACTTCAGGCGCGCTCATTTCGGGCTTCATGTCGTAGGTTTTGACATCGGGACTGGGGATGAGTACGCGACTTTCACCCTCTACAGGCGTCTCTTTGCCCCCGTTAAAGAAGAAGGTGACATGCGCGTACTTTTCGGTCTCCGCTGTATGAAATTGTCTCAATCCAGCGCGTGACATCACCTCTGCCAAGGTATTTTTCGGTGCTTCTTTAGCAAAACGTATGGGGGAG
>JALWQQ010000220.1:0-3012 GCA_027083075.1 Campylobacteraceae bacterium | reverse complement strand
GCGATATACAGTGCAAGAGGCTCTCTTGCAAAGTGTGAAAAGCTCTCGCTTCCCAGTGCCGTCACGATCTCGCGCATGCGATCGGCACGGAAGTTGGTCGTCAGCACCGCATCGTTTGTGCGCATTCCCTTGTAGCCGTCGAAAGCAACCGGCTCGATAAACTCGTCGGTGACCCCCTTTTCATAGCTTGCCGCTACATAGGCTTCGGGACTAAGATCGGTTTTTGGTGTCGCTTCGACGATAGCGCGATAACCCTTTTCTATGCGTTCCCAACGGTTGTCTCTATCCATCGTGTAGAAGCGTCCGCCAAGCGTAGCGATGCGAATCTTGTCGCTCGTGATCGCTTCGATTTGTTTAAGATAGTCGGGGGCGGAAGTAGGCGAAACGTCGCGTCCGTCTGTAATGAGGTGTAAAAAGACCTCTTTGCCCACCGCTTCGGCGATCTTGGCAAGCCCGATGGTATGCTCGATGTGCGAATGCACCCCGCCGTCACTCATGAGACCGATGAGGTGTAGTCTCTCGCTTTGGCGCAAGAGTGTTTGCAATGCTTCGTTTTGCGCCAAGCTACCCTCATTAAGCGCCAATGAGATCTTAACCAAGTCTTGGTAGAGCACCCTGCCGCTTCCGATCGTCATATGTCCTACTTCCGAGTTGCCCATCTGCCCTTCGGGAAGCCCGACGCTTAGACCGTGTGTTGAAGTCAGTGCGTGCGGCACTTCGGCAAAGAGCCTATCGTAGGTCGGTTTTGTGGCATCGGCAAAGGCGTTACACTTGCTTTCGGGCTTATGCCCGATGCCGTCGGTGATGATCAGAACCGTTTTTCGTATCGTCTCCATATGCGCTCCGCGATCGGATTTGCAGACGTTTTGCGCCGCAAAAATTTATTGAAATCATAGTAAAATAACCTTTGTTTATTATAAGTATAGATTGAAATTTCGGTAATTTCAATCTTTCGGTGTGACGATAATAGTGATTACCGATACGCTTTAAACATCTATCTTTGGTCAATACACGTCTGTTTATGGAAGGGGAAGAATAGCCATGCTTTACGCTTTGTCGCATCTTTTGGGGGTCAAGCTCTTTGCATATATTACCGTACGCGCGGGTTTGGCATTTCTGTTTGCCTTTGTGATCACACTTCTCTTGATGCCGCGCTATATCCGTTGGGCGCAAGCCAAAAAGGCGAACCAACCGATCAATAAATATGTCACGGCACACGAAGGCAAGCGTCACACCCCGACGATGGGGGGTGCGATCTTTCTTTTTGCAACGGCTATATCGGCGTTGCTGACAACCCGTTGGGGTAACCCGTATGTGTGGGCGGGATTGATCTCGCTGCTTGGTTTCGGACTGGTCGGCATGAAGGACGATCTGGGCAAGATCTTGTCGGGTAAGAATGACGAGGGTTTGAGTGCGCGCGGTAAGATGATGCTACTTGCCGTGATCGCCGCTTTTTCCGTCTCATTGCTGCTGTATGCAGGCTTTCCGACCGATTTTTATATCCCCTTTTACAAGAAACCGCTCTTTGACTTGAGCTATTTCGCGATCCCTTTTTGGATTTTGGTCTTTTTGGCAAGCACCAATGCCGTAAACCTTACCGACGGATTGGATGGGTTAGCAACGGTGCCGAGCGTGATCGCCCTCTTTACGTTGGGTGCCATCGTTTATGTTACCGGACATGCGGGATTGAGTCATTATCTATTGATCCCCAATATCAAAGGGGTGGGTGAAGTGAGCATTTTGGCGATGGCACTCGCAGGCGGACTGATGGGCTTTTTGTGGTACAACGCTTACCCCGCCGAGGTCTTTATGGGCGATACGGGATCGCTGGCGATCGGCGGTTTTCTCGCTTATCTGGCGATCTTGGCAAAGAGCGAGATTTTGCTGATCTTGATCGGCATCATTTTTGTCATAGAAACCGTATCGGTGATCTTGCAGGTGGGTAGTTTTAAGATCCGTCAAAAACGGGTCTTTAAGATGGCGCCGATACACCACCATTTCGAACTTAAAGGGTGGCCCGAAAACAAGATCATCGTACGCTTTTGGATGATCGCCTTTATTGCCAATATTTTGGCGTTGATCTCGTTTAAGTTTAGATAACAACGGGTGAGTGAAGAGTGAAGAGTGATGAGTGATGAGTGAAGAGTGAAGAGTGATGAGATTCGGTATGTTTTTTAAGAAAGATTGATCGCAAGGAAGAGCGCTATGAGTATTCTTGCCGACAAGAGTTACGCTTTTGCTATGAGAATAGTCAAGAGTGTCGAATTTCTTCAAAATCAAAAGAGAGAGTTTACGATGAGTAAACAATTGTTGCGCTCAGGTACTGCGATTGGAGCTTTGATTGCCGAAAGCCAATATGCTCAATCCAGACTTGATTTCATCAACAAATTGTCCATTTCATTAAAAGAAGCCAACGAAACAAAATATTGGCTTAGGTTGTTAAGAGATTGTGGATATTTGGAAGCCTCATCGACAAAACATATGATAAACGATGTAGATAGCATTATCAAGATGCTTTCGTCAAGTATTATAACTTCAAAAGAGAACATGGGATGAAAAATAGTTTTAAAAATTCGTATAGCGATGGCAACCGCAACCCTTCACCCTTCACCCTTCACCCTTCACTAACCAAACAACATATTGCGTTGTTTGGTTATGGTCTGACCACCCGAGCTATCGCCAAGCGTCTTGGCGGCGGCTGTACCTTTTTTGACGACAATTGCACGGCACCCTATACCGACGAAGCGGGCAATCGTATCTTTCCTTCGTCGCACTTCGATCCGGATACAAGCGCACTTGAGATCACCACCCCGAGCCTTCCGCCCAAACATCCGCTGATCCAAAAAGCCAAACACCTACTTAGCGAATATGACTTTTTTTTGAGCATTCGCAACAACGCTTCATTCGCCACTCTTCACACGCCACTTGAAAGGCATTCGCCTTTCACGGTTTGGGTCTCCGGCACCAACGGCAAGACCACCACGACACAGATGCTGACGCACTTGCTTGCAC
>JALWQQ010000219.1 GCA_027083075.1 Campylobacteraceae bacterium | reverse complement strand
CGGCGGTCCGGAGCGATCAGGGCGTTGATCGGTCTGCCGCTGGAAACAATGTTGGGAGAGCTGGGTGTCGGTGCGGCGCAGGCGGATGCCTATACGCTGGCGTACAAGAGGCACTATCGAGAGATCCATACGCAGAAGACGGTGCTGCTGCCTCATGCTAAAGCGGCGGTAGAGGAGGCGTACGGTTTTGCGCGATTGGGCATCGTAACGACCAAAACCAGCCGTTATTCGCGCATTTTGATGGAGCATTTCGGTTTGATGCACTACTTTGACGTGTTGATCGGCAGGCAGGAGGTGTTGCGCCCCAAGCCCGATCCCGAAGGGGTACGCAAGGCGCTTGCGGCACTCTCTTATCGTCAAGGAGAGCTTGCGGTGATGATCGGCGATACCTGTGTCGATATCGACGCGGCAAAAGCGGCAAATATAGAGGGCATCGCGGTCTTAAGCGGCTATGCGACGCGCGGCCTGCTTGAGCATTGCGCAAAAACTTTGACGGACGATGTGCTGAGTGCGATACGGCTTGTAGCAAAGATGGGGCGGTAACTACACGTTTGAGTTAATGTCAAAAGGTGAATTTTTTTATTAAAGCACGATTTAAGAGTCGCATCACTACAATAGGGAAAATTTGGCGAGCCCCGTGATCGGGGTATGCCGATGAAAGTAGGAGAACAAATGACAGAGATCAGATGGCATAGTCGCGCGGGACAAGGCGCGGTGACGGGCGCCAAGAGCCTGGGCGACATCGTTGCGACTACCGGCAAGGAGGTGCAAGCCTTTGCCCTCTACGGGTCTGCAAAGCGCGGTGCGGCACTGAGGGCTTACAACCGCATCGACGATAAGCCGATCATTAACCACGCCAAATTTATGAGGCCCGATTATGTCTTGGTCATCGACCCCGCTTTGGCTTACACCGATGATATTACACTTAACGACAAAGAGAGCACCAAATATATCGTCACAACGCACTTGAGCAAAGAGGAGCTCATTGCGGGTATTCCCGCCCTGCAAGGCAAAGAGGATCGCGTCTATGTGGTCGATTGTGTGCAGATATCACTCGACGAGATCGGACGCTCTATCCCCAATGCGCCGATGCTCGGTGCTTTTGTCAAAATCTCGGGTATGTTTGAGCTCGACTACTTTTTGGAAAATATGAAACGCGTGCTTAAGAAGTTTCCCCAGAAGATTATCGACGGTAACATGCGTGCGATTACGCGTGCCTACAATGAAGTAAAATAAGGAATAGCAATGCCACAAGATTTGAAACTCAAAGCAGCCCAAAAGCGCGGTATCCATCAACTTGGCGGCGACGAGCTTGTCGGATGGGATGAGGTTACACAGGGGGTTATCTTGACCTCTTTCGAGGGTGATGCCAGTGATATCGCCCACAAAAAAGCGGAAGAGCGCAACTACTCGGACTTTAACTCTTATACCGCTACGGTTGCACCTTGGCGTGTAATCAAACCGGTTTTCAATCGTGATATCTGTATCGATTGCCAAAACTGTTGGGTATGGTGCCCCGACTCTTCGATCATCTCTCGCGACAAGCAGATGTTGGGTATCGACTACGATCACTGTAAAGGATGTGAGGTCTGTTCACAAGTCTGCCCGACCAATCCGAAGTCGCTTTTGATGTTTAGCGAATATGAAGAGCTTGATGTCGCTCTGAGCCAATGGCCCGAAAAGAAGAAAAAAGAAAAAAAGTAAGGAAGTAGTCCATGCCGAAAGAGAAATTTGAACTAAACGAACGCGAAGTTTGGGACGGCAACTACGCGGCGTCGCAGGCAATGCGCCAAGCGCAAGTCGATGTGATGGCGGCCTACCCGATCACCCCGTCTACACCGATTGTAGAAAACTACGGTAGCTATGTTGCCAACGGTTATGTCGACGGCGAGTTTGTGATGGTAGAGTCGGAGCATGCGGCGATGTCTGCCTGTGTCGGCGCTTCGGCTGCAGGCGGGCGTGTGGCGACCGCTACCTCTTCACAAGGCTTTGCCTTGATGGTCGAGGTGCTTTATCAAGCGTCGGGGATGCGTCTGCCGATTGTACTCAATGTCGTGAACCGTGCGCTTGCTTCACCGCTCAATGTGCGCGGCGATCATTCGGATATGTACTTGGGACGCGATAGCGGTTGGATACAGCTCGATGCTTACAACGCGCAAGAGGCGTACGACTTGGCGCTGTGTGCCTTTAGAATCGGCGAAAACCACAGTGTGCGATTGCCCGTAATGGTGCATCAAGACGGTTTCGTCACCTCGCATACGGCACAAAATGTCTATCCGCTTAGCGACGAGGAGGCGTATAACTTTGTCGGCGACTTCAAACCCGTTGACGATATGCTTGACTTCTCACGCCCCGTAACCTACGGTGCACAGACCGAAGAGGATTGGCACTTTGAACATAAAGCCAAACAACATAAGGCGCTGATGGATTCGCGTAAAGTGATCGACGAGGTCTTTGCCGAGTTTAAAAAGCTTTCCGGTCGCGAATATAAACGCGTCGAGAGCTATATGATGGAGGATGCCGAAGTAGCGATCGTTGCACTCGGTACAACTGTAGAGACGGCGCGTGTCGCGGCAATGGAGCTTCGAGAAAAAGAGGGCATTAAAGCGGGTGTGGTCTCACCCCGTGTCTTTAGACCCTTCCCTTTCGATCTGATTCGCGACGCGCTTGAGAATGTCAAAGCTGTCGGCGTGATGGATCGCTCTTCGCCGGGCGGCGCGATGGGTGCACTTTTTAACGAAGTATCGGCAGCACTCTATACGACCCCCAACCGCCCATTGGTGAGTAACTATATCTATGGACTGGGTGGACGCGACTGTTCGGTGGAAGATCTCAAAGAGGTCTTTAGAGACCAAAAAGCCAATGCCGATGCGGGACACATCACAACACCGATTCAACAATTCTCAGGTCTTCGTGGACCCAAGCTCGGCTTTTTCGAAACAAAAAGGAGTTAATCATGGCACTCACTTCAGTCAAAAACCTTAAAGAGTTTTCAACGGCAAACGACCGTTTCGAAGGGGCGCATACCTTGTGTCCCGGATGTGCGCACTCGATGATCGTGCGCGAACTGATGAATTGTACCGATGACAATCTGGTTGTTGCAACCAATACGGGGTGCCTTGAGGTCTCTACCGCCGTCTATCCCTTTACTTCTTGGGATACCTCGTGGATCCATATCGGATTTGAGAACGCCCCCTCTGCAGCCGGCGGTGCCGAAGCGATGTATAAGGCGCGCAAACGCAAAGGGACACTTAAAGATCCCGATGCGCCGGTAAAATTTGTCGCCTTCGGCGGTGACGGATCGACCTACGATATCGGCTTTCAGTGGCTCTCAGGTGCTGTAGAGCGTGGACACGACTTTACCTATATCTGTCTTGACAACGAGAACTATGCCAACACCGGCGGTCAGCGCTCCTCTTCCAAACCTATCGGTGCCTCTACCTCTACGGCGCAGGCAGGAAGACATAG
>JALWQQ010000218.1 GCA_027083075.1 Campylobacteraceae bacterium | reverse complement strand
ATGCACAATCAGCGGTTTATCCAGCGATTTTGCCAAGTCGATCTGATCGACAAAGACCTCTTTTTGCTTCGCTTTGATTCGTGCCGCCTCTTCTGCGTCATCGGGCAAGCGGAAATAGTCCAAGCCGCACTCCCCTACCGCTACACACTTCGGATGCGATGCAAACGCAAGCAGATAGTTGCGATCGTACATCTCGATCTCATAGGGGTGTACGCCGATGGCGAAGTAGAGATTGTCATAGGTCTCGGCAAGTGCTTTAGCGCGCGACAGGTCCTTCGGATCCGCACCGGGGATAACGATCTTTTCAACCTCGGAAGCCTTGGCGCGCGCCAAGACCTCCTGCAGATCCTCTTCGTAGCGCGCATCGTCAAGATGACAATGGGTATCGACGATCATTATTACTTCTCCACTCTTTCGGTTTCGTATTATACTTACTTTTTTATCGATATATTACCAACGGTTCGTTTGTTCCGCGAGCATTTGCCGATCCGCCATTCGTATGCTATGACATCCTCTACCTCTTTACATCTTCTTCGTCAATTTCCAATATTGTGCAAACCCTGCTATAGAGCCTATCGGCAAATTCAATCACTCTTTTTAGTTCGCCTTTGGACGGCATTTTTCTATCAAACGGCGGATAGGAAGCTTTTGTATGGTATGTCGACACGATATCAAGAAGCTCTAATTCCTCTTCATCAAATGCTATCTTCTCGATGATGTGAGAGTGAATCTCAATGAGATTATGCGTTTTAATCATTTTTCTATTTTCATATGCGATCATAGCTTTTAGCATAATTTCAATAGCATAATGCAAATCTATTGCAATGACATCACTATAGTGATCCGCTTCATACAGAAACCTTCCGGAACTAAAATGGTGCCATGCCTTTTCAAGCCATTCGATTGCGGCTTGCTTATTCATATAACACCTTCCCGTTTTTGAGAATATCCACTTTGTAGAAATAATCCTCTCTTTGCTTGATGTAATCCAGCGGAGCCGACACGATATCAAAACCGACTTTATATTTATACACCAATGCTCTCACCCGTTTTCTTGCCTCGATTTCATAGTGATCCAATTCATCCAAACGCAAATCGTTTTTGATCAAAAAAAGGTCGATATCGCTCCCTTCTTTCGGTGTACCGTGAGCATAACTTCCAAAAAGGATAATCTTATCGGGCTTTAACGGCTTCAGCCTCTCGACAATCTCACCTTTGATTTTTTCAATCTCTACAATCATCTCAATACCTTACTTGCCACACTTCTGCTTGCCTCATTATAGCATATCGGCACCACTACCCTGTTCTTAGTCATCATGCGAACTCGACTCAATTCTCTTGATAAAAAGAGGATACCATCTTCTGTGCAAAATCAAACGCCTCTTTGTCGGCTCTCTCTCCACCCACTATGCGAGCGATCTCGGCAATGCGCGCCTCGGCATCCAAAGCATTAACGACACTGCGCTCCTCCTCCTTGCTTACCAAAAAGTGCCGATCGGCAACGGCACTTAGATGCGGCTGATGCGATATCGCAAAGATCTGCAGCTGTTGCGACAGAAGCTTGACCAACTCCGCCACCGCGATCGACTCGTCGCCGCTTACGTTCGCATCGATCTCATCCAACACGACTATGCCGTTCTCGCTTCGCGCCCCGAGTGTCGCCACCGCCGACAGAAGCGCCAAACGCAAACGGTTATATTCGCCGCCACTCAGTTGCGAAACGCTGCGCTGAGAGATTCGCAACACCGGCAGATCGATCCCCGTTTCGCTAAGTTCTCCTTCTTGAAAAGAGAATGAAAGCTCCGGCAATTTCAATCGACCCAGATAGGCATTGCATCTCTCGGCGATCTTTTCGGCATAGCCGATGCGCAGCTCCCTCAAAGCATGTGCTTCGACTGTCAACTCACGCGTTTCGGACTCTAAGAAACGCTCCAGTAGCGTGATCTCCTCATCGCTGTGTTCGATGCTCTCCAGCTCTGCACGCTTTTGCTCCAATGCCTCAAGCGTCGCTTCGATAGAACCGTATCTGCGCACCAGATCGTTAAGCTCCGCAATGCGATCCAGTAACGCTTCAGGATCGGTCTCTTCAAGCGCTTCACACTCCTCAAGCACCTCGGCAATATCGCTTTTGAGTTGCATAAGCGCTTCGTCGACCGTTGTCGACGAGCGACCGCTTAGCTCGTAAAAGCGCGCGATGGCATCCTCGAAGCGGAAGAGTTGCGACGCCTTGTCTGCCGCTTCGCGTAGCTTCTCTATGAGCGAGAGGGTGCGTTTTTGTTCCAGCAGAGCCTCAAGCTCTCCAACCTTCGGCGCGACACTCTCGATCTTCTCGATGTCAAAGCGCGAAAACGCAGCACGATCAAGCTTATCGCGCCGCATCTGCAGCAACGCTTCGTAGCGCTCTCTCTTCTCTTTGTAGCGCTTAAAACGTTTTGTAAAGCCCTTTTTGCGCTTCGCAAAGCCCTTCTCCTGCTGCGACGCCACCTCATCGATGTACGCCAAGAGTTGCGAAGGGGCGAACTCGCCTTTGTCGCGTACGCTCAGATAGCGTACATAAGGCGAAAAGAGCTCTCTTAGTGCCTTTGCAGAGATGCTTTGCGCATCGATAAAGCGGCGTAAGCGCTCCTTCTTGATCGTCTTAAGCACGATCTCTTCATCGAGCGCAAAGGCTTCGCTTTGTAGCGACTCGGGTCTGCGCAGTGTCACCTCGCAAAGCGACGGTGCGGCAGTACTTTCGATGCCGAAGCTTCCAAGCAAAGCGGAGATAAGTACGCTTTTGCCCGCGCCGCTGGGTCCGGTAAAGACATTAAGTCCGGGCGCAAACTCAAGCTCCGCCTCATCGAAGCCAAGCAGATCGCGCAGATAGAGCCTCTCTACCAATTTTTATCTCCCCAGTGTAGCTTTTCGCGTAAGACTGAAAAGTAGTTACGCTCGGCGCGATGTAAGAGTCTTGCGCCCTCCGGCGCCGCACCGATATGCAAGATATCGCCCTCTTGTAACATGTAGCGCTCCTGCCCGTCGATACTCACCATCGCTTCGTACTTCTCCGCATCAAACGAGATGCGAAAGTCGGCGGGCAAGACGAGAGGGCGCTGATTGGCAAGCGAGTGCGCCAAGAGCGGTGTCAAGATGATCGCTTCGGTCAGCGGATAGACGACAGGGCCGCCCGCAGCAAGGTTATACGCGGTCGATCCTGTCGGCGTTGAGACGATGAGCCCGTCACCCCGATAAGCATTGAAACGTTCCCCGTCGATAGAGGCGTTGACGATCACCATTTTTGAAGGAATCGGCGACGTGATCACTACATCATTAAGCGCAAAAAAGGCGATCTTGCTACCGTCTCGCTTTTCGATGTCTCCGGCAAGCATCAAGCGATGATCGATGCGATAGGTACCGGCAAAGAGCTGATCGAGAAAGTTCTCCACCTCGTCGATCTTGACATCCGCCAAAAACCCTAGATTTCCGGCATTGATCCCGAGTACCGGCTTGTGGTACTTGTAGCTA
>JALWQQ010000217.1 GCA_027083075.1 Campylobacteraceae bacterium | reverse complement strand
TACTGCTCTTCGCTAAATTTCACCGGCAACAAAAATGCAGAGAGTTGCTCGTCTTTCTCTACTTCGATTTTGAGTTTTCGCAACAGGGTTGTTTTTCCCTGCCCTCTTTGTCCTACAATGACATAATGCTGATTTGGCACAGAGTAGTCCGCTTCTTTAAGTTCTTCAAAAATCTCTTCAAAGACCTCTTGACGCACAACAAAACGCCTCAAAAATTCTGTTTCCGACATCTCATCGGGTGTGTATTTGTATCTTGCAGGATTAGTTTGCGACATTTCGGTACCACCAAATTTTGAGCAATGGAGAGTTAAAGCGATAGATGCGTACATTATCGTTATTATTGATGTATCCGTCATACTCTAGTGTATGAATGACACTTTTAGATTTCGCCTCTTTTAACTGATATTTTGTAGCCATATTGTGCAACTCGGCTGTTTTAATATGCCCCTCTTTTGAGATAAACGAGAGTATATCCTTGGCATAGCGCCTCTCTCTGCCGGGCAGAATATTCAAACGCTCTTCCCAGTGCACAAAAGCAACTCTGTTTTCCAATACTTTATCGATCGCTTTATCTATCATTGCATTATCTATAGCGGCATTTCGCCTATAGAGTCTTTTAAGCTCTTGTCCAACCAGTTGAATATAAAAAGGGATCAGCCACTCGATCTTATCGAGAAGATACACCACTTCACTCTCTTGAAGCTCCATATCGTTTCTACGGCATAGATCAAACACAAACGCTTTTGCATCCTCCTTTTCGAGTGGCGGCACTTTGATAGGCGCCAAATCGTTAATATGCTTGGTGGCTTTGATATTGCTTACCACGCTCTCAAGTCCTATCGAACCTGCATAGATAAAAACCACTTTGGAAGGCGCTTTGTGATTTTGCCTAATCTCACGATGTGTCTGCAATAACCGCTCCGCCTCTTGAGGAGATTCGTGCTGAATAATATTTTCAACTGTTTGAGAGAACTCGTCAAGCAAAACAACAAGCTTTTTACCCTCGTCTATGCTACTAAGCAATGACAAAAAGGCTTTCTTATAATCAATGGGGGCACTGTCGCCAAACTTTACACCCTTCATGCCGATTTCCGTCGGTCGTATAGACTTGATACGATTCCATAAAGCGCTTGCTTTGTTTTGAAGTGTTGCTATAAATGCCTCATCCATTAGTTCATTGAAGAGTTTTTGCCAAAAATCATCAACGCTATGCTCAGCTTCGGTGTCGACATAAACCATAATGTACTCTTCGCTCATAGTATCCATCAAGTGATACATCAGTGAGGTTTTGCCTACTCGCCGCGGTGCAACCAAAAGGATATGCTCACCGCTTTCGATCTTTTCGACAATATCCTCCATCAGATAAGGTCTACCCCAGAAATTCTCTCCTCTGACCGCCTGACCCGTAATGAACGCCATAGCATATCCTTTTTGACAAAAAACTTTTTGTCATTATATCAGACAAAAATATTTTTGTCAATTTTTTTAACAAAAAACTTTTTGTCTCACAGATACTCTCCTCTTTCACACGCCAAGCGATAATCGCAGTAGGTGCAGTAGCTGAGATCCTCGCACTTTTCGGGCACAAAACTTCGCATCGCGGCGATCTCCTCTATGAGTGTCAAGAGACGCGCCTCTTTCTCTTCTGGTGCGGCAAGCGGCGTATAGGCGGGCTTTTTGAAAGGTTGCACAAAATAGCACGCGACTTCACCTTGCTCTTTGCTAAGCAGTAGGCGATAGATGCTCATCTGAAAGTCGATCAGGTGCTCTACGCTTTTGGGCTTTTGTGCTTTGCCAATCTCTCCACTTTTGTAGTCGATCAACATGACGCTCTTGCCCCGACGATCGATGCGATCACACCGTCCCTTGAAACGCAAACCGCCGATCTGACCTTCGATCGGCTTTTCGAGCGCCTCTACGCGCCATCCCTCTTTGAAGTGTGCGATCTCCTGCGCTGCAAACCCCGAAAGCTTCTCACGCATCAGGTGCTTTTGAAAGAGCGTTTTGGCATCGTCGCCTGCAAAGTGTTGCTCCAGTGCCGCATCAAACGCCTGCCAAAACGCCTTTTCGTCATCATGGTAAGGGGTGTGGGCATAGAGTGTCTGCAAGAGCCTGTGCAGTAGCGTACCCTCACCAAGCTCCTCTTTCTCTTTGGGTGGGATGCGGGCGATATAGCGGTAGTAAAATTGACGCTTGCATCCCAAAAAGCACTTAAATTTCGAAGGCGACCAAAGTATCGATGTCGGCGAAAAGGCTACTTCGTGCGGTATAAGCTCTGCGGTTTGAGAAGCGCGCGCAGGATAGAGTAGCGACATGGGCATCCGCAACGTCTTGCGCTCTTCAAGTCCCAACTCATACAAAAAACGCGAAGTGCTTCTGCTATCGGCAAGACTATAGAGGATGGTCGCCTCCTTGGCATTGCGAAGCAGCTGCCAATAGTAGTGTTTTTGCAACGCTTCGCGCTCTTGACGACTCGGCAGCCCGGCGTGATGGCGCACGCGCGAATTTAAAAAGCGGTCTTTGCTTGTCGTTGTCGGCACGACACCTTCGTTAAAATCGACAACGATGACTCCATCAAAGAGCGATGCGCGTGTCTCAAGCAGACCCATCACCGTGATCTTGCCACCATGCACATCATCGATACGCAGCGTACTCAACTGCTCCTTCCAAAGATAGAGCCAAAGCGGCAGAGCAAAACGCATCGCTTCGGTCACGGCGACAAAGCGTGTTCGCGCCTCCTCGAAATAGCGATCCGCCTCTTTGCACTCCCAAAGCTCAAGCGCTTGCAACAAAGAGATAAATGCCGCTTGTGTCACACTCCCCGTCGGTGCGATCTCTTGAAGGCTCTGTACGGATATGCCGTAGCGCTCCAAGATCGTAGCATCCATAGGCTCTCTTTCGTGCAGATAGCGATAGAGTGCTTCTATGCGCAGATAATAGGATGTTTGCGTAAAGTCGCCTCCCATCGCGAAGTTAAAGTTGTGCATAAGATCGTAGCGCATCAAGAGCGACTTGAACGACTCGTCCGGTAAAACCACGGCGATCTTTTCGGGTGCGATACCACGATCGACCATGCGCTGCACCTCGATCAACAGTGCCGCGATCTGCTCAATGCGCTCTTTGACGGCGATCACCTTAGCCTTGATGGCGGTATCTAACGGCTCTGTTTCGATCCTCTCTTTTTGACGTAGCGAAAAACGGCAGCGGTGATTTGACGGCAATGCGATACCAAGCGCCTCGAAGCGCCTTTGCATCTTCTCGGTAAAGGGACTTGTCTCATAGACGATTTCGACATCACAGTGTTGTGCAATCTCTTCAAAGAGCGAGAGCTCGAAACGGGTAAGATAGCCTTCGATGTGAAGCGTGATGTGCGCATAGTTTTGCAAAAAAGCGCGGTTGAGTCGATAGCGCTCGGGCAAAAAGATGCGATCACTCAAACCCTTGGCTTGCAGAAGCAATCCGTAGCGCTCGTAGAGCTTTTCTAAAAGTTCGATCTGCTCAAGATACTCTGCATGGGTATCGGCC
>JALWQQ010000216.1 GCA_027083075.1 Campylobacteraceae bacterium | reverse complement strand
GCTCGAGTGCGGCGATCGCCTCTTGCATCTTCGCCTCTTTGGTCTTGTGTGTTGTAAAGAGCAGTGTCGCATAGCCGTTGTCGTCCGTGGGTTGCTGTAGCATCGATTCGACAGAGATATCATACTCTCCCAAAGTGCTTGTGATCTTTGCCAAAACCCCGCTTTTATCTTCAACCGACATGCGTAGATAGTAGTGTGTCTCTATCGCCTCTTTGGGCAACAGGCGCAGACCGCTCTCAAGTCCCTTTTTGTAACCGAGCATCGGTCCTTGGTTGCCGCGCACGATATCGACGATATCGGCGATGACTGCCGAGGCGGTAGCGTCACCGCCCGCCCCCGGACCGTAATACATCGTCTCGCCGACCCTGTCTCCGACTACCGCTACGGCATTCATCACGCCGTCAACCTTGGCGATCATCTCCGACTCGGGCAGCATCGTCGCATGCACGCGCAGCTCGACACCCTCGCCGGACTTCTTTGCGATCCCCAAGAGCTTGATGGCATAACCGAACTCCTTGGCAAAGGCAACATCGGTCTGTGTGATCTTCTCGATCCCCTCTATCAAGATATCTTCGGGTTTGGCATCGATCCCGTAGGCGATGGATGCCAAGATGAGCAGCTTGTGCGCCGCATCGAAGCCGCCTACGTCAAAGGTCGGATCGGCTTCGGCATACCCCAAGGCTTGCGCCTCTTGAAGCACCGCATCGTAGGCAACCCCCTCGTCGATCATCTTGGTAAGCATATAGTTGCACGTACCGTTCATGATCCCCTTGATCGACTCGATATGGTTGGCACTCAACCCCGTGCGTAACGCGCCGATAACCGGGATGCCGCCCGCAGTACTCGCCTCGTACATCAACGGGATCTCGCCCGCAAGCGCTTGCAACTCGTAGCGGTGGTACGCCAAGAGCGCTTTGTTTGCCGTGACAACCGCCTTGCCGTTTTCAAGTGCCTGCTTGACAAGCGCATAGGGCTCGTCGACGCCGCCCATCAACTCGACAACGATATCGATCTCGGGATCGTTGACGATCTCGTAAGGATCGTCGGTCAAAGCGATATCGACACTGCGCGCTTTATTGAGATTGCGTACGGCGCCTTTTACGGGTACGATGCGCTTGCCTGCACGCGCCTCGATGATATCGCCGTTTTGCTCAAGTATCTTCGCTACGCTCTCTCCCACCGTACCGACACCCAAGATACCGACGCGCACCATCGTTACCGCTCCGTCTCGACGTTTTTGAGATACTGCTTGATATTGCGTGCCGCCTGCCGAATGCGCTTTTCGTTTTCGATCAATGCGATACGCACATACTCGTCACCGTACTTACCAAAGCCGATACCCGGACTGACCGCTACGTTGGCTTGGCTCAATAGCTGCTTACTAAACTCCAAAGAGCCCAGATGGCGCACCTTTTCGGGGATCTTCGCCCAGATAAACATCGAAGCGTTCGGCTTGGCAAGTCTCCAGCCCGCATTGCCGAACGCCTCTACCATCACGTCTCGTCGCTTTCGGTAGCGCGGCACGATCTGCGCTTCGGGGATATCGCCGTACTCGTCCAGCGCTACGGTCGCCGCTACCTGTATCGGCGTAAACATCCCGTAGTCCAGCCACGACTTGATCGCCTGTAGCGCACCGACCAGCTTGGGATTACCTACAACGAAGCCGACGCGCCAGCCCGCCATATTGTACGACTTCGAGAGGGTATAGGACTCGACCGCCACCTCTTTGGCGCCCGGCACCTGCAAGACCGAAGGGGTGCGGTAACCGTCGAAGGTGATATCGGCATAGGCGATGTCGGAGATGATGTAGAAGCGCTTCTGCTTTGCCAGCGCTACCAAACGCTCGTAAAAGGCGGGGGTTACCGTCGCCGTAGAGGGGTTGTGCGGAAAATTGACTACTACAAACTTCGGTTTGGGGATAGAATTTTCCAACGCATCGTTTAGATCGGCAAAGAAGCGATCTTCATCCACCTCGAAACTCTCTTCGTCAAAGACCAGCTCCATCTTCTCTACATTGGCGCCCGCCAAGATAAAGGCTTGAGAGTGGATCGGATAGGTCGGGTCGGGCACGATAGCAACATCACCCGGATTGCTGATGGCTTGCACAAGGTGCACATACCCCTCTTTGCTGCCCATCGTTGCAACCGCCTCGGTTTCGGGATCGAGATCGACACCGTATTTGCGCTTGTACCATTTGGTGATCGCCAATCGTAGCTTGTAGATCCCCTTGCTGGCACTATAGCCGTGCGTCTTGGGACGGCGTACCGTCTCACAAAGCTTATCGACGATCGGTTCGGGTGTCGGCGCATCGGGGTTACCCATCGAAAAGTCGATGATGTCGTGCCCCTGTCTGCGCAGGCTCAACTTCAACTCGTTGATCTCGGCAAAAATATATTTGGGTAGTCTATTGATCTTCTCAAACTGTATCTCGTCAAACATCTACTATCCTCTTAAGGGTTCTTTGTCAAAAGTAGGGGTTGGGCTTTTGCTACGGCAAGTGAGCGGCGTATCTCTTCGCAGAGCTGATCTTGCGCGGCAAACTCGACACCGCTTTTTTGCAACCGCTTGGGTGCATCGCCCCGAGAGAGGTGCAAGAGTGCCTTCATCTCGTCGGTACCGTAACGCACAAAGAGAAACCATACCAATGCAGCCAATGCCGCAAGCAAGAGAAGCTTGAACCATACCCCCCTCTTTTTCGGTCTGCTATAGCTCGTATCGGTATGCAAATAGGCGCCATGCTTTTCAGAGGGTTCGAAATCATCAAAAAAGCTCTTCGCTTCCTGCCGCAGCGCAGAGAGGTCGGCTTTAAATTCGCGCTCTATAATGGCGATAAACCCCAACGCCTGCACACGTTTAAAACCACCAAACTCTTTGGCAAAGAGTTTTTCGAGGTTCTCTTCGGAGATCTTCGTCTTGGCACCGATATGCTTCAAATCGTGCGTATCCAACAACTCACGTAACTGCATGACTCATCCTCTCCAAAAATATCGCTGCCGCGGCGCTCACATTGAGCGAGTCAAAGTCGCGCCGCATCGGAATGCGTATCTGCGCATCAAGCTTTCGCAGCGCTTTGCCGCTAAGCCCCTCACCTTCGCTACCGAGTACCAAAACACGCTTGGGCGCAAAGCGCACCGATGCGATCGGATCACCCTCGAGCGTCGCACCGTAAAGCGTAAAACCCGACTGCTTGAGCTCATTGAGCACATCGGCAACATTGTGCCGCAACACAAAGGGCATCTCCCAGAGCGCGCCGGCGCTGCTGCGCACTATCGCCGCAAAGTTCAGACGCTCTACACCCGTAGCGACGACGGCATCAGCGCCCAAGGCGTAGGCGCTGCGCACTATGGCGCCGATGTTTCCCACATCGGTGAGCGCATCGAGTACGACGAGAAAGTCGTAGCCCTTGATCGCCGCAAAGGGTGCTGTCTCGAAGGGGTCGGTCTCAAGCAGTATCCCCTGATGGTTGCCGCCGCGACTCATCGACTGCGCCCGACGTGCATCGATACGCGACACGTCACCCGAAAAG
>JALWQQ010000215.1 GCA_027083075.1 Campylobacteraceae bacterium | reverse complement strand
GGTCATAATCGTAAAATCTATGTTATAATCGTAAGCGGAGGGGGCAAAAAGGAGTACGCAAAATGCGTAAAGACCATATCGAGCAAAAGCGTTTTGCAGTGGCAATGGGTCTGTTACAGGCTTTGGAGATTCCCTTGGACGTATCACGCTATCTGATGGAGAAAGATAGACAAGAACGTGTTCTCGTCGTATTGGTTACTGTCGCGGAAGCATTTGATTTAAAGCGTTTGATGCTTGAACAGAAAAGATCCGGAGATCTTCTTTTCGACATTTTACCCAAAGAAAATCTTTATGCTTTATTGTGTCGTGATACCGATATAGAGGGTGGTTTTCAGATGATCAAGAGACTTAAAAGACATCTGGATCTGTCTCATATAGAGAGTTTTATCGTCGAAATTGAGGTGCGTAAGAGTTACGCGGGTGGAAGTCGCGATATTATTTATCGTCTTTTTGAACTTTTTGTCAATGCCTGCGAAACGGAAAGAAAGGAGATATTCTTCTACAGCCTGCATTAAGTGCAACTTGTGTACAATCGCGCCTACAATTTAAGGCATCGAAAGGATACCATTATGAAACGAACCTACCAGCCGCACAATACGCCGAGAAAGCGCACGCATGGATTTAGAGCGCGCATGAAGACAAAAAACGGACGCAGAGTGATCAATGCGCGTAGAGCAAAAGGTAGAAAACGTCTGGCGGTCTAATATCGCAAAGATAAGCTCTTTTGTGCGCATCGCCGAAGCTCGGTACTTTTCGCGCATCTACAAAAAAGCCGAGAAGGTAAGACATACGTCGGCTTTTGTGATCTTTTATCTTTCCGGAAAAGAGAGGGAAGTCGCCTTCGTAGCCGGTAAGAAGGTCGGCAAGGCGGTAGCGCGAAACCGCGCCAAGCGCCTGCTGCGTGCGCACTTCATCGAAGTGGCACCTAAACTCAAGAGTGGTGCATATATCTTTGTTGCTAAGGCACCACTGCTTGAGATGAGTTACCCCGCACGTCGTAAACTCTTTGTCGAGGCTTTGCGAAAAATTGCCGTCATTAAAGAGTCTTAATCAAGTGAAAGCTATACTTTTACACCCGATATTTTATTTCAGGTACGATTTGTATAAAGGATGGATCTTTGGAACAGCAGGATATGAATAGGCGATTGCTCCTGGCTTTGGTACTCTCGTTTGTTGTTTTTGTCGGATACGGCTATCTCTTTGCGCCCAAGGGCAATAAGACGCTTGAGGCCAACAGTACAAAGTCGGTAAAGCAAGGTGCTACACAAGCAACACCGCAGAGACAAGTGCAAACAAGCGCTGCATCCCAAAGTACCTCCGCGCTTTCGTCAAAGGCAGAAAAGCTGGCTACGATCCGCTCCGATCGCTTTACGATCGTGGTGGATAGGCTCGGACGCATCGCTGCGATGACACTACTCGAAGAGAAATACAAAGACCAAAACGGTAACGCTTTGCAGATCATCGATCCGAGTGCCGTGAAGCCTTTGGAACTTCGTTTTGCCGATGTAGCACTCAATAAAGAGGCGTTTGAGACCCCCTTTGTGATCGATGGCAAAAGCGACGTTACACTCAAAGAGGCGTCGCATACCCTTCGCTTAACACAAAAGCTCTCCGGTGTTACGGTGCACAAAGAGATTACCTTTCAACCCTCAGGGGCATATAGTGTGACGGTCAAGACCGACAAACCGGTTGCATATTTCATCACGCCGGGGTATCGTCCCGTTGCCGATCACTCTCGTTATCTGGTTGCACGCGGTGCCTTGGTTAAAACTTCGGACAATAAAATAAAAGTGATCGAAGATGGTGAGGCAAAAGGCGACGAACTCTTTAACGGCGCAAAGATCGTCTCTGCCTTCGATCGTTATCACGCGTCGCTCTTTTATGATTTTGACGGTGGTCTCGATACCCATGTCTTAAAGACCGGCAAGGGCGATCCGTTGCTTTTCGTCAAAAAAAGCGGCACGACAACGCTTCACGGCTATATCGGTCCCAAAGAGTACAAAGTGCTTACTGTGCTCGATAAACGCTTGGAGGATGCGATAGAGTTCGGTTGGTTTACCTTCTTGGCAAAACCCTTCTTTAAGATTTTGCACTGGATACATGATCATATCGGCAACTGGGGCTGGGCGATCATCCTCTTTACCATCTTGGTCAAAGCGGTACTCTTTCCCCTTACCTACAAGGGGATGATGTCGATGCAGAAGCTCAAAGATCTGGCACCCAAGATGAAAGAGCTTCGTGAAAAATACAAGGACGATCCCGCCAAGCTCAACCTTAAGATGATGGAGCTTTATAAAAAACACGGCGCCAATCCTCTCGGCGGCTGTCTGCCGATGCTTTTGCAGATCCCCGTCTTTTTTGCACTCTACCGTGTCTTGCTTAACGCGGTTGAACTACAGGGGGCGCCGTGGATGCTGTGGATCCACGATCTCTCGAAGATGGATCCCTACTATGTGTTACCTGTGCTGATGGGTGCTTCGATGTGGTTCCAACAGCGCTTGACACCGAGCAACTTTACCGATCCTATGCAGGAGAAGATCTTCAAGTGGTTCCCCGTGATCATGACGGTCTTCTTTGTAACCTTCCCCGCAGGATTGGTGCTCTATTGGCTTACAAGCAACCTGTTGACCATCGCGCAGCAGTTTTATATCAATAAGATGTATGTCCGCTATAAGGCGGCACAGGTATCGTAGGGCAAATAAAAAAGGATAGCATATGAAAAAATTTGTTGCAGATACATTGGAAGAGGCTTATAAGATCGCTGCCGAGACTCTGGGGTGTTCCGTATCGGAACTCAAAGTTGAGGTGGTACAGTACCCCACAAAGGGGATCATGGGTCTTTTTGCCAAAGAGGCGATCATCGTAGCGGCGTGCCCCGATCTACCTAAGGCGGCAGTGATACAAGAAGATGTCGCGGATGTTGCGCCGGAAACAGACGCCGGATCGGTTGCTTCCGAAGCCGAAGAGACGGATGTGCAGACGGCAACGGAAGAGGAGATGGAAGAGGAGTCCGACGCGACGCTTGCGCAAGATGATCCGAGCGTCGAAGGCTTCTTTGAAGAGGAGCCGGTGCCTTTAAGCGATGAAGAGATCGCGCGAGAGATCGAGACCGATCTCAAGGCGCTCATCGAGACCTCATGCTTCGACATAGACATCGTTGAAGTCGATGTACGCGACAGTACGGCGCTGATCTTTCTTGACGGAAACGATGCGGCGCTTCTAATCGGTAAAGAGGGGTATCGCTACAATGCCCTCTCGTACATCCTCTATAACTGGATACATGCTAAGTACGGGCTCTATGTCAAGTTGGAGATCGCACAGTTTTTGACGATGCAGCAGGAGATGATCCGCAACTATCTTGTGCCGGTGATCGAAGAGATTCGCGCCAACGGTCGGGGTAGAACCAAGGTGCTTGACGGCATCTTGGTGCAGATCGCCCTCGAGGAGTTGCGTGCGACTTTTCCCGATAAGTATGTAGCGATCAAGACCGACCGCTACAACGGTGGCAAATATGTCATCGTTAATGCCTTCAACAGACGCTAATCATGAACGATACGATCGCTGCCGTTGCAACCGCGCACGGTATCGCTTCTATCGCGATCGTACGCCTTAGCGGTTCACTATCACTTGACATTGCCAAACGCTTGACACACAGCATATCCTTTGAGCCGCGTTATGCCAATCTGCGTACCCTATACGATAGTAACGAAGAGACGATCGATCAAGCGATCGTACTCTATTTTCAAGCACCTAAAAGTTTTACCGGTGAGGATATTGTCGAGTTTCAGTGTCATGGCGGCATTGTCGTTGCCGAACGTATCTTAGAAGAGGTCTGCAGACTCGGGGCGCGCTTGGCGTTGCCGGGGGAGTTTAGTAAACGCGCTTTTCTTAACGGTAAAATCGATCTGAGTGAAGCGGAGGCGATCGCCAAGATTATCGAAGCCAAAAGTGTCGATGCGGCGAAGATCTTGGCAAAGCAACTCAAGGGCGAACTTCGCGCCTTTGTCGATGCGCACCGTGACGCACTTTTGGAGATCCTTGCCTACACCGAAGTGACGATCGACTATGCCGAAGAGGATCTGCCCGAAACTATCTATACGCAGATCTTCGCAAAGCTATCGCAACTCAAGAGTCAACTGCAAGAGACGGTTGAGGCAAGCCGTAGAAGAGCCGGCTTGATCGAGGGTTATAAGGTGGCGATCATCGGTAAGCCCAATGTCGGCAAAAGCTCTTTGCTCAATGCCTTGCTGCGTTATGAGCGCGCGATCGTTAGCGATGTAGCCGGTACAACCCGTGATACGATCGAAGAGGCGATACGCATCGGCACACACTTGATCCGCATCGTCGATACCGCCGGTGTGCGGCAAGCCGACAATGAGATCGAACGTATCGGCATCGCCAAGACCCTCGAGAGTATAGAAGAGGCGGATGTGGTGATCGCACTTTTTGACGGAAGTAGGGCGTGGGATGAGGAGGATGAGCAGATTGTAAAACTATTAGATCGGCTTGAGCCTTCGCAAATGATTGTTGCGATCAACAAGAGTGATCTACCGAGAGTACTGGATGGCGAAAAGCTCAACGCCTTCGACCCTATCGAAGTGAGTGCCAAGCGTGAGTTTTCGCGTTTGACACATAGACTTGAAGCGCTACTGGACAAGCTTTCGCACGGTGATGATATCTTGCTGGTAAGTAGGCGGCAGATCGAGGCGGTAACTCAAGCGGTCATGCAGATAGAAGAGAGCGAGCGACTGCTGCAGGAGGGAGCGTTGGAGTTTTTTGCTTATCATATACAAGAGGCGATCAAAGCACTCTCTTCCATTACCAAGCCTTACGATAATGAAGAAATTTTAGATAAAATGTTTTCTGAGTTTTGCTTGGGGAAATAGCCTGCAGCTTGTCTTATTTTAAGATTTAGAGGAGTGGAGAGTGAAGCGTTTCTTTTTGATGATACCGATTTTCTTTTCGATAACGTTCATTACCGGATGTATGCATAAAGAGGTGACGGTTGAGCCGCCAAGCGCACCGGTAAAGGCAACAACGCATCATACTGAAGAGAATGCTTGGGCAAAAGAGACCAATGTCGACGAAAGCGACATCGATACGAGTGATCTCGAAGAGGAGCGGATCGATACCGAAAGCAACGAGAGTGTCGAAGCCGTGCCCGCCAAGGTCAAGCGCGTACCCTTTCGTCCCTCGGAGTACCGCGGCTATGCAGGTGTAGGTAAGGCAACCGTAAAGGGAAAGATCTATCTAGTCGGGCTATATGACGAGGCGGTCGTCGGCAAAAATACGCGCCTCTATCTCAATCCGCTTACTTCGTACGCCAAGCAGTGGTACGAGGTAAGCTATCTGCAGGGGCGCAAATTGGAAAAACCGGACCCAAGACTCTTTAACTATCTGCGCTTTACGGCATCCGACAACGAAGGCAATTTTGCCTTTTACGGCGTGCCAAGCGGTCGTTACTACCTTGTCGGTACGGTTACCTGTGCGGAGCAGTGCGGCTACACCGAACCCAAGCAGGTACGCATCGCCACAACCGTGACCGTGAGGGGCAACGAAACGGTAGAGAAAGATTTGACCAAAAATGTGACGGTCGAATAAGGCGATGATATGAAAGAAGCGTATCGTACGATGTATGAGGAGGTCTTGTCTCTTTTGCGTGCCCATGCGGCAGATCGCTATGCCCATGAAACGGTCGCACCTATGGTGGCGGAAAAATCTCTTGAGATGAACCATCTCTACCAAGATCTGGGCTTACCCAACAGGATCGAGATGGGTAAATTTATGAAAAAGCACTTTCCGGCACTTGCGCAGAAGAAGCCGCAAGAGACACTTTGGAAAAAATTTCTCTACGATACGATCGGCAAAGTTGCCCCCGCATGCGCTACATGTAGTGATAATATACACTGTTTTGCGTGTCGAGTTGGGTAGAGACTAAGCATCAGGGTTAGGTTTTCCACTCTCCTGCTCTTATTTTTCACTGCTGTGCCTGATGTGAAAAAAGAGCGATGCCAAAAACATCACATGCGGCTTATTTTTGTTAAAATGGATTCTTAGATTCATAAATTGTATCTTTGTCTTTAGTGAGCCATTGGTTTTTTCAAGGGTTAACTCTCGAGGGTCAAGGTCAAATGCTATAGCATGATGTTTCTGAGCAATTTTTTTAGCGAATGCTATGATATCAATATCGATTGCATCATTTTCTCTTTTGATTGTCAAAATGCCTTGTTTTAAGCTTATCGTAACCCCAATATTTTTTATGTATATAGGTTTTCTTTCGCTGGAAGACTCAAGGTTGATAAAATTTATCATAAAGTTATACTCACCTAAACTTTCTGCTTTTTCTTGAATATTTCTTGTGAAATACTCTAAAATGTGTGGTTTGCCTTGCAATTTGTCTCTATTTCTGTACTCCCAGCTGTAAATAAACCTAAATCCAAGCTCGTGCGTCGCAAAGTTTGGAAATATTTGAGGCCTATTGCCATAGAGCGCTTCTAATTTTTTGTATAGAGCATCCCGCTCTTTGTTGTCTTTAAACTCTTTTCTTAATTTTTTTTCTTTTTCCTGCAGCGTTTTAAACTCTGCTGTAATTTTAGGATAGATACTCTCAAGAGATTCTATCCCGTAGTGGTTGTAGAGATATGCGGTGATACTGGAGATATTGTACTTTAGCTCATAGGAGGCCTTCTTCTTATTTCTCATATAAGTTTTTAGTGCTGTTGCGAGTCTTTTGGTCTGCGCCTTCTTGCTAACTTCATAGGATGAAAAGCCGCCAATTTGTGATATGAAGAGGATGATGGAAAGTGAGATAAATATCCACTTAATTTTAGCTTTTTTGTAAAACAAAAAATATAAAGAGATGCCGACCAGCCAAACTCCAAAGATAAATACCATATATCGATTTTCTGTCCAAGAGTATTGGTTAATCCTCATAGTGATAGCCATAAAAAGCATACCTGATTGCAAAAGTATCCCAAGCCACATAAGCTTTCGCCATCTGCTACCTTCTTTTGATGTGTAAGGTGTCCAAAAAAGATAGGTCAAGATGGCCACAAATGAAAAAGCGACGATGAGCCAAGACAAGATGCCCTTAGGCCACTCCATGCTGATGAGAACTTTTGTAGTATATAGGTATAAAATTAAAAAGTAGACCACCGACAATGAAGTGAGGATATATTTTGTAAAAAACTTCTCGATCAATGAATCTTCTGTGGAATCTTTGGAGAAGGAGGGCTCTTGTGGGATTTGTGATAAAAAGTATGAGGTTGAAAAGATGCCGATTATGGAAGCATTGACCATCTCGATATACTCCCCACTTATTTTGTAATCAAAAAGCACTTGGATGGAAAAAATGGCTACATTGATACCTGTCAACAAAACAAATGTGAAAAAACCGGAGATAAAAAATGCAAAAATGACTCTTTTGGCGTATGCCCAATACTTTTTATTGTCCAACGCCTTGTTTAAAAACGGTACCCATAGGATGGAGAAGAATGAGAGTAGCGTCAAAAAGAGGTGTTTTTCCAAGTTGGTCAAGTGCATCTTGCTGATCTCGGGCAACGAGAGAAAATACGCTGCCAGACTGACCAAGATGGATAGGAGTATCACTCTATAGGTTGTTGTGTCAACCCCTTTTTTTAAAAGTCTTAAAGCCGTAAAGAGAAAAAACCCCAAAGAAGAGACGATGGAAAGCTTTGCCAATATCAAATCTATACCAACCGGCTCCTTTGTGTGAAACCGTAAGAAATAGAGCGCTATCACCGTAGTGATGGTTGCCGCGGTCATAGCATATGGAAATCTATAGAAGGATGTGAAGCTCTTGACGGCAATGTGCTTTATGTGCGAGAGTATATTCATTGTGTTCCTTTTTGTGCGACAATCCAGAGCTTTTTATGTGATTGGGGGAAATCGTACGGGTTACTGCGCTATCGCACTGGGATAGTGCCTATGTAGCGCCTCATAGAGCGCTTCGGGAGTGATGTCGGGTTGCTCTTGCAAGATGCGTTGCATCACTACATTGTCCTCTTCACCGTTCCAAAGCTTGGTATAGCTTCCCTCTTTGTAACCGTGATCTTGCCTGAAGCGATTGAGGATGTTTTTGCCTATGTAGAGCGCATAAAGGCTATCTAAGTTGAGTCCGCACACGCTTGCCAGGTAAAAAAAGCGCTCACAGAGCGCGACGATCTCATTTTGCCGGCAAAAGAGCGAGGCGACAAAATCCTCTACTACGGCGATCTCGTCATAAAAGCTCTCTAGTTGTACCGTCTTGCCTTCGGAAAATGCACGATAGCCCTCGCTTCGGGCGATCATGGTAGCCAATGTTTCGATGTCAATTTTCGCTTCGACAGCAGCATAGCGCAGCGCTTCGGAGGCAACGAAGTGCCAGATGTCAACCGCTTCGATGCGTATATTTTCCCGATCGGGTTCGGCTGCGATATCTTTCCAGTGTTTCCACGGGTAGCTATCGATCAACTCCGCCGCCTCAATAAACGCGCACCGACGCCAGTCGATCCGTTTGCCTTGCGCGGTGACACCCTTTTCCCATCCCCTGCCGTTGGTTGCATCGTTAAGGGATTGTTGTAGCTTGAGCATAGTGAGTAGTTTTTGCATGGAAATACCTCTGAAGTTATCTGCCGTTATTGTATCGATCTCTCCTTGAAGTAGCGATGGTTGTGATTTATGAAAACAACAACACTGTTTTGGTACAATGCTCGCACTTGAAATAGGGAAAAAGGATAACGGATGTTTCGTCTAAGCTTGATTTTTATCATGCTTTGGTTTCTTTCGGGCTGCGGTCAAGAAAAGCCGATTCGAAAAACATTGAGCGGTGCAACATTGGTCTACAGTACGACATCGCAAAGGATGTCATACGTTTTGCAAGATCAAGGGTTTGCAGAAGTAGCGGCGTCGGCTGACGGCATCGCCGCTTATCGCATTGTGTACGACTCGGTGGATGCTTTTGGAAAGCCCGTAAAAGCATCAGGTATCATCACGGTGCCGTATTCGGTTCTGCGTGGCAATAAGGCAAAAGAGAGTGTGTTGTTTTTGCACGGAACTATCACCACCGACAGTAACTCTCCAAGCACCTTGGCGAAAGATGTCAAAGCCACGGTAGGTGGGTTTGCATACGCTTCTGTGTATGGTGCCGTGTCGCTTGAGCCCGACTATCTCGGCTTCGGGGAAAATCGTTACGAGAGCAATGTAACAAGTAAGCATATGACGATAGACGGGGTAGAGACGGTTGTGACTACCGTGCCGCCACTCAGACCAAAAGCGTTGCATCCTTATCTACAAAAGAGACCGCTTGTAGAGGATACGAAGCGATTCTTGCAGGCGGCGCATACATTTTTAAAGCGTCACGATCTTATCGCAAGCGACGATATCGACATTGTAGGCTACAGCGAAGGGGGTTGGCTTGCGGTGGCTATGGCGGAAAAGCTTAACGAGGGTGGTTTGCCTTTTGTGCCCAAGAGGTTGATAGCGATGGATGGACCGTACGATCTAAATGCTACCGCAGAGCACCTTTTTACCAATATGTTTGATGTCTATCCGGCCTATGTCGCCCTTACGATGCTCTCGTATGCAACGGCAGCCGATAAAAATATCTCGGAACTTATCGTGTCAAATGCAGCATATATGAGCTTTGAGACTGATCTTGCCGCTGGAGTCGATAATTTTAACGTACTCAATTTTCGATTACAACAATCGCTTTTAGATCGAAACGAAAGCAACGACTTTGCCTTACAGCCTGCTTTTGTTTCGCAGTGGCAAAGCGGTAAGCCCTTTTGGTTTCGCGATATGCTGGTGCAAAACAGCATCAAAGCTAAAGCCTACGACTTCCCGATCGATCTGATACACTGCAGGGGCGATACGCTGGTGCCCTATAGGGTGGCAAAATATTTTGCTATTGCACTGCAAGATGCGGGGAGTGCAGAAGTTGCTATTCACATCCCCGATCTTACGACACCCATGGGGCACGAAGCGTGTTATTTTCCTGCGATATCCGAGTCTGTGAAAGTGCTTAGAGGGCAGTATTCGCAAATATATTAATCGGGGTTGTCGATTGCTTGTCGCTTGATGGAGAAGCAACGCTTTTTTATCCCCTTTTGGGTAAAATTGCATCTATTCTCTATGAAGGAATCGCGCATGTCGCAACCCTTGGACAATCTGGACGAAATCCTCAAACAACACAAGCTGAGTCGCTACGAATACGACGAGATCGTACGCATTTTAGATGGTCGCCATCCCAACCTCACCGAGATCGGTATCTTTTCGGCGATGTGGTCGGAGCACTGCTCTTACAAATCGAGCAAAAAGTACCTCAGTGGCTTTCCTACCGAAGCGCCGTGGGTGATCCAAGGACCGGGGGAAAATGCCGGAGTGATCGATATCGGTGACGGTCTGGCGGCGGTGTTTAAGATGGAGAGCCACAACCACCCAAGCTATATCGAGCCGTTTCAGGGGGCGGCAACGGGTGTCGGCGGTATCTTGCGCGATGTCTTTACGATGGGTGCGCGTCCCGTTGCCAACCTGAACGCATTGCGTTTCGGACGCGTCGAGGGTGACGACGAGACGGCGCGCTATCAGCGTCACTTAGTGCGCGGTGTTGTTGAAGGTATCGGCAGTTACGGCAACTGTATGGGGGTGCCTACCATCGGCGGAGAAGTGAGCTTTGACGAGAGCTATAACGGCAATATCTTGGTTAACGCCTTCTCTTTGGGGCTTGTCAAACACGAAGAGATCTTTTTGGGTGTCGCTTCGGGGGCTGGCAATCCGATCATCTATGTCGGTTCAAAGACAGGACGTGACGGCTTGGGCGGTGCGGTGATGAGTAGCGATAGCTTTACCGAAGAGAGCAAGAGTCTGCGTCCGACGGTACAGGTGGGCGATCCCTTTACCGAAAAGCTACTGCTTGAAGCGTGCTTGGAGATGTTTCGCACCAAAACCGATGCGGTAGTGGGCATCCAAGATATGGGTGCGGCAGGCTTGACCTCCAGCTCCTTTGAGATGGCAGGCAAGACGGGCGCGGGCGTCCGTCTCGATCTCGATAAGGTGCCGGCACGCGAAGAGGGGATGACGCCCTATGAGTTTATGCTCTCGGAGTCACAAGAACGGATGCTCATCTGTGCCAAGAAAGGACGCGAGGCGGAGATCGTAGCGATCTTCGAGAAGTGGGGTCTGGATGCGTCGGTGATCGGCGAGGTGACCGACACGGGACGTATGGAGCTCTACTGGCACGGCGAGAAGTGCGCCGATATGCCGATCGCACCGGTTAGTGAAGAGGCGCCCGTGCTTGATCGTCCCGTCAAGAGACCCGACTATCTCGATGCGGTCAACGCCAAGGGCGTCGAGGATTTCCCCGAAGTAGATCGTCAAGAGGCGTACGAAAAGCTTGTCGAAGCCCTCGAAGTAGTCGATAAAGCGTGGGTCTATGAGCAGTACGATTCGATGGTACAGACCAATACCGTCAAAGCCCCCGGAGCTCTTGATGCCTCTGTCATTCGTGTCAAAGAGAACGGTAAAGCGATCGCGATGAGTAGCGACTGCAACCCGCGCTACTGCTATCTTGATCCGAAACGTGGCGCGGCATTGGCAGTCGTAGAGTCGGGACGCAATGTGGCGATGAGTGGTGCGCGTCCGTTGGCGATCACCGATTGTCTCAACTACGGCAACCCCGAAAACCCCGAAGTGATGTGGCAGTTTGCGCAAGGGTGCAAAGGGATCAAGGAGGCGTGCAAGGCACTCTCTACCCCTGTTGTATCGGGCAATGTGTCGCTCTATAACGAAACCGAAGGCGTCAGCGTCTATCCGACACCCGCCATTGCTATGGTGGGGCTCAATGAGGATGCTGACAAAACACTTCCCTCTTCGCTACAAGAAGAGGGCGATATCGTCGTTTTAGTCGGTGAGACCAAGGGGGAGTTTGGCGGATCGCTCTACCTAAAAACTCTCTTTGGCGAAACGGTCGGTACGGCACCGCAGATCGATTATGAGAAAGAGCTGGCGCTTTGGGATCTGGTGATCGAAGCCAACAAAAAAGGCTTGCTCAAGGCGGCAAAAGACGTAGGATTGGGCGGCATCGCAATCTCGCTGAGCAAAATGGCAGCCGTAGGAGATCTCGGTATCGAAGCCGATGTCGAGGTGGCGCACGCACGCGATATCTTTGACGAGTCGCAAAGCCGCGCACTGCTGGAGCTTTCGCCCGAGCATCTTGAAGCCTTGCAAGCGATGGCAAAAGAGCGTGACTTGCCATTGCAAGTTATCGGCAAGGTTGGCGGTGAGAAGGTACGCATCAATGAAGTCTCTTTGACGCTACCCGAACTCAAAGCGCGCTACTTCGGGCACTTTGTAAAAACCATTGAGCAGGATCTTTGATATGCGACACTCTTTTTATCTTCTTATCGTCGCACTCTTTATCTCGGCGTGCCAAAAGGCGCCGACGCCTGCCGCCCCTGAAAAAACGGTAACAAAAACCGCAAAGCGAAAGGTGGCAACCGATGCGGACAGGGCGCGTTACGAGGCGTTTCGCAAGTGTGTCAATCTTCGCAAAAGCTATAAAGTGTATGAAAATCCGTCACTCTTGGCAAAGTCAACACCTGAGAATACCAAGATTGTTGTCGATGTGAGCGAACAAAGAGCGCGACTGTTGGTTGACGGGGTAGCGGCTTACGATACGCCGTGTACCACCAGCGCCAAGCATAAGTTCGAACCCAACACGCGTACTTATCGTGACAAACATACGCCACTGGGAACCTATCGGATCAAAGAGAAGATACGCAACAAGCGCTCAACGATCTTTGGTTTCTACTATCGCGGAAAGCGTTGCGTTTACCGTGGGGACAAAAGAAAGTTCCGCGGTTGCAAAAGAGGCTTGCGCTATGTCGGGCACCCCTTGCCGTATTGGATGCGCATAACAAACAACGGTATCGGGTTGCACGAGAGCGGATATATCAAGCGCTATCCCGGTACCAACGGATGTATTCGGCTGCCGCATAAAGCGGCAAAGCTCTTTTTTGCCAAGATGAAAAAGGGCGGCACCGTCATCGTGCAGCGATAGCGATTACCATTTCAAAAAGAGGAATTGCATGAGAGCATTACTTAGTGTCAGTGACAAAGAGGGTATCGAGACTTTTGCCAAAGGCTTGGAGGCGCTCGGTTGGGAGATCTTCTCTACGGGTGGCACCTTTCGTACGCTCAAGGAGGCGGGCGTTACGGTACGCGAGATCGACGAGATCACGCAGTTTCCGGAGTGTTTCGAGGGGCGCGTCAAGACGCTGAACCCCTATGTGCACGGCGGTATCTTGCACAAGCGAGGCGATGAAGCGCATGTGGCGCAAGCTAAGGAGCTTGGCATCGAAGGGATCGATCTGGTCTGCGTTAACCTCTATCCCTTCAAAGAGACGATTGAGCGCACCGACGACTTTGACGAGATCATCGAAAACATCGACATCGGCGGACCAACGATGGTGCGCTCGGCAGCCAAAAATTTCCAAGATGTCTTGATCGTTACCGATAAAAACGATTATGATAGTGTTCTGGAA
>JALWQQ010000214.1 GCA_027083075.1 Campylobacteraceae bacterium | reverse complement strand
GCATCATCTCGCGCAATCTTCTACCCGTCACCTCTACGGGGTGGTTTTTGAGATTTTGTCTCTCGGCGGTCATTCTGGGGTAGCCCGCTTGTCCTTCGAGGATGAAGTCTTTGGCGAATTTGCCGTTTTGGATCTCTTTGAGGATCGCTTTCATCGCTTTGCGCGACTCTTCGTTGATGACGCGCGGTCCGCTGACCATATCGCCGTATTCGGCGGTATTGGAGATGGAGTAGCGCATGTCGGCGATGCCGCCCTCGAAGATGAGATCGACGATGAGCTTCATCTCGTGCAGACACTCGAAGTATGCCATCTCTTCGGGGTAGCCCGCCTCGACCAAGGTTTCGAAACCGGCTTGAATCAACGCGCTGACACCACCGCAGAGTACCGCTTGCTCACCGAAGAGGTCGGTTTCGGTTTCGTCTTTGAAGGTGGTCTCGATGATCCCGGTGCGTCCGCCGCCGATGGCTGATGCGTAGGAGAGCGCCAGCTCTTTGGTGTTGCCGCTCGGATCTTGCGCAACGGCGATCAGATCGGGGATACCGCCGCCTTTGACAAACTCGCTGCGCACGGTATGACCGGGCGCTTTGGGCGCAACCATCATGACGTTGATATCGGCGCGGGGTACGATGCGTCCAAAGTGGATATTGAAACCGTGTCCGAAGGCGATGGTGGCACCCTCTTTGAGGTTGGGCTCGATCTCGTTTTCATAGACCGCTTTTTGGCTCTCGTCCGGCAAAAGGATCATCACGACATCCGCCTCTTTGACCGCTTCGGCAACGGGCAATACGGTGAAGCCTTTGGCTTGCGCTTTTTTCCAAGAGTTACCGCCCTCTTTGAGACCGACAACAACATCGACGCCGCTGTCGCGGAGGTTTTCGGCGTGTGCGTGCCCTTGGCTACCGAAGCCGATCATCGCAACCTTTTTGCTGCGGATGATGCTCAAATCGCAATCTTTATCGTAATAGACATTGAGTGCCATACTGTTTCCTTCTTATAAATTTGCGCGATTATACCAAAAGTTCCCTCGCATTGCAAAAATTGGGTATAATGGCTTAAAAAAAGGGAAAAGATGGAACTCTTAAACCAAACGGTTGTGTGGTGGCACTGGATCGTGTTGGGTCTGGTGCTACTAGTCGTCGAGGTCAATACCGGCACCTTTCTCTTTGCGGGATTTGCCGCCGCGGCACTTGTGACGGGACTTGCCGATCTGATCTTTGCGACAAGCTTTACAAGCGAACTGCTACTGTGGTCGATCTTCTCGGTGCTCGCCTTCGTGCTCTGGCGCAACTACTTCAAAAAAGAGCCCACCCACTCGGTAGGTCAATCGAATGAGGGCATCGGCACACAAGGGGTTGTGACCGAAGCGATCGCGCCGCACCAAAAAGGAAGGGTGCGCTTCGATGCCCCTCTGCTGGGCAATACCGAATGGTTTGCCACCGCTGATGAAGCCATTAACGCCGGCGATCGCGTCAAGGTCATCGAGGTACGCGGTCAACTCATCAAAGTCACCAAGGAGCTATAAATGGAACTTCTCAATATTGTCGTTATCTTAGCGATACTGGTTGCGGTTACCCTCTACAAAGGGATCAATATCGTCCCGCAGGGTGAAGAGTGGATCGTGGAACGACTCGGGAAATTTTCACGCACCCTCAGACCGGGGCTGAACATCATCGTCCCCTATATCGAGTCGATCCGTGCCAAGATCAGTACGCGCGACATTATTCTTGACATCCCGCAGCAAGAGGTGATCACCAAAGACAACGCTGTCATCGTAACCAATGCCGTCACCTTCATTCGCGTCACCAAACCCGAAGCGGCGCTCTACGGTGTCGAGGATTTTCAACTTGCAATCCAAAACCTTGTCATGACGACGTTGCGTTCTATCTTGGGTGAGATGACACTCGATGAAGCACTGAGCAATCGCGAACACATCAAAGCCAAACTTAAAGAGCAGATCGTAGATGATGTCGCCGACTGGGGCGTAACGGTCAAAAGCGTCGAGATCCAAGATATCAACCCCAGTCCCTCGATGCAAAAAGCGATGGAACAGCAAGCGGCGGCAGAGCGTGAGCGACGCGCCGTAGAGACGATGGCGGAAGGAAACAAAAACGCCATGATCCTCGAAGCCGACGGTAAACTCGAAGCCGCAAAACGCGAAGCCGAAGCGCAGATCACCTTGGCAAACGCCTCGGCCGAAGCGATCCGTCAGATCAGCGAAAACATTCACGACAAAGAGCTTCCCGCCATGTTCCTGCTCGGCGATCGCTACATCAACACGCTTGAGAAGATGAGCCAAAGCGAAAATAGCAAATTTGTCATCTACCCCGCCGATCTGCAAGGCGCGATCAAGGGGATGCTCGGCGGTGTCTTTAAAAAATAGGGGGTAAAAATTTGCCAACCCTACTGAAGATCAAAGGTTTTAAATTTTTCTTTTATGCGAATGAACATGAACCAAAACACATTCATGTGATGAAAAACGATGATTTTGCTAAAATAGAACTGGAGAGTCTAAAGGTGGTACAAAATTATTTGAAACCGAAAGATTTAAAGTTTGCAATCGAAACTATAAAAGAACATCGCAAAACTTTTGAAAGGAGATGGGATGAGTGGTTTGATAAAAGGTAAAGAGGTTCACTTTGACGAAAATTATCTTCATGTCACATTAGAAGACGGCAGAATCATCTCCACACCGCTAAGTTGGTACGAACCACTACAAAACGCCTCTATCAACGAATTGAAAAACTATACATTTATCTGCAAAGGTACCGGTATTGAATGGGAGGCGCTGGATTATCATTTAAACATCGAGGGAATGCTTCTATCTACCGCTGAAGAAGCTGCATAAAGCTCGTGAAACCGACCGACTTCACGCGTGTCAACACCATCACTCTCGATGAGCGATGCGAGGGGCAGCGACTCGATAACTATCTTTTCAAACTCCTTAAGGGCGCACCCAAAAGCCTGATCTACCGCATCGTCCGCAAAGGCGAAGTGCGACTCAACAAAAAGCGCGCCAAACCCGAAAGTAGATTGCACGCGGGTGATCTTTTGCGTCTGCCGCCCATCAAAGATCTTTCTCCCAAAATGCCGCTTGCCGTACCCGAAGCGCTACATAAAGAGATCGCACAAGCAATCCTTTTTGAAGATGCGCATCTTATCGTGCTTAACAAACCCGCAGGGCTTAGCGTACATAGCGGCAGCGACACGCCCTACGGCGCCGTCGAGCGACTTCGGGCGGCAAAACCGGAACTAAGTTACCTTGAGTTGGTGCATCGACTCGACAAAGCGACAAGCGGACTTTTGCTCTTTGCCAAAGATCGCCCTACCCTCGAAGCATTACACCGAAAGATGCGTAGCCGCGACGGGATCGACAAGCGCTACTTAGCACTGGTGGCGGGCAGATGGCAGTACGGCGATATACGACTGAGCGATCGACTCGATACCCGACGCGATCGTGCGCAAAAAAGCCAAATCGATAGCGGAGGCAAAGAGGCGATCAGCGACGTGCGCGTCGTAGCGTCAAATAAAGAG
>JALWQQ010000213.1 GCA_027083075.1 Campylobacteraceae bacterium | reverse complement strand
ACGCAGCGTCGTGCGGAGCTACAAAAGCAAAGCAGTTTGCTTTTGTTTTACGCTCCTCCCTTTCCAAGTGCGACTCATGGAGCGAAGCGGAATCCACACTTGCACAATTTTCTGCAAACCCCGAAAACGCGAGCACAACGCAAATTCAAAGAATCCTATTTCGAAATTTGGGTATAATCCCGAAATTTGAAGAGGATATTATAACACAAAATGAAGTTTCGTATCGATCGTACCGACGGTAATGCCCGTGCCTGCACCATCACGACCGCGCACTCCGTCATACAAACCCCCGTCTTTATGCCCGTAGGCACCGTCGGTGCCGTCAAGGCGCTCGATACCGCCGATATCGTCGAAAAGCTACACGCCAGGATCATTTTGGGCAACACCTACCACCTCTATCTGCGCCCCGGTGACGAGACGGTTAAAACGATGGGCGGTCTTCACGGCTTTTCCGGCTATGGCGGGAGTTTTTTGACCGATAGCGGCGGTTTTCAGGCTTTTAGCCTGAGCCAACATGTCAAGATCGACGATGACGGTATCCTCTTTGCCAGCCATATCGACGGATCCAAGCACCATTTTACGCCCGAAAAGGTGCTTGAGATTCAGTACAATCTCGGCTCCGATATCATGATGGTGCTTGACGATCTGGTTGCCCTTCCCGCCACGCCGCAGCGCATCAAAGAGAGCATCGAAAGAACCCAACGATGGGCGCAGCGTTCGATCGATTATCATAAGCAAAAGCAAGCCGAAGGTATCGGTCGGACACAAAACCTCTTTGCCATTATCCAAGGCGGTACCGACAAGGCATTTCGCAAACGCTCCGCCGAGGGGCTATGCGCCCTACCCTTCGACGGCTTTGCGATCGGCGGGCTTAGCGTCGGCGAACCAAACGAGGCGATGTACGACACCGTTGCCTACACGACACCTTTGATGCCGACTGATAAACCGCGCTATCTGATGGGTGTCGGCACACCCGAAGATCTGGTGGAAAATGTAGCGCGAGGCGTTGATATGTTCGACTGTGTGATGCCGACACGTAATGCGCGCAACGGTACACTCTTTACCCATTTTGGTCGTCTCAATATCAAAAATACACGCTATGCGCATGACGATAGTCCTATCGACGAGACGTGCGACTGCTATACATGCAGACACTACAGCCGTGCCTACCTGAGGCATCTCTTTCGCGCCAAAGAGCTCAGTTACTTCCGTCTGGCGACACTGCACAATCTGCACTATTACCTCTCTTTAATGCGAAAGATGCGCGAAGCGATCGTCGAAGGCAGATTTGATGCCTTTAAAAAGGCTTTCTATGAGGAAAGAGAAAAATAAGATGAAAATATTTTTATTATAACCGTAGATTTAAGACTAATTTTATCTTAATTGGGTACAATGCGATTGTCTTAGGCGTCGGAAATGTTTTTATTCTTCCTCCTTTTAGAAACATTGTTGTCCGACTACCAACGAACGAACCACAAGCCCAACCCCAACGGCGCCTAAGACATTTTTCCGACACCTTCCCTATCTACAATGCAGTAATGCGCGATGCTTACGATGAACCGCTCTTAAATGATCATACCGATAGAAGTGTCTATATCCGTACGGGTAGTAGCGTCCATCGCAAAAACGATCTCTGCGCCAACGATAGCAGCCGTGACGATACCATCCGCCGTAGTAAAAGCGCCCCCGATGTAGGTAACACGGACGATCTTTGTAGTGCGGATAGCGATAGCTTTCGAAGTGACCATGGGATCGGTAGTGTTGTTGTGCCATTGCGTTGCTTGTAGCGACGCCAAAAAGAAGCAGTGCAAAGAGAATAGGACGCATAAAGCCGCTCCTTTATGAGATATGGGTTAATTATAGGGCAAAAAAGTGAACGCTTTGTGAGTCGAACACTATTTGGGACGCATGATGTGATAGACCTTACCGAGATAGTAGTTCTTATAGCGTGCAGGTTCACGCTTGCCCATACCCTTATAGCTGATGCAGCGTCCGATTTTGTGAGCGCGATCTATCCAGCGAACGAAGATGGCGCTATGTTCGCTGTTGTGAAACGAGGTGTTGATAAAGTAGAGCCAATCCCCGGGGCGTATCATGCTGCTTGGTGCATATGGACCGCGTTTTTTAGAACGAAAAACGATGCGTCGCTGCTTGCGCGATACACCGGCACGCCTATAGATTGCATCGATGTAGTCCCAGCAGCTGCCGCGTACGACAATGCAACGATGCATCATCGCATCTGCCGTACGAAGAACACGTTTTGACTTTGGAAGATTGCATGGATGATTTTGAGCACGACGCGATTCCTGCAACTGCTTTGCGGTTGATTCGGGACACGATACATCGATACTCTTTTGGCACGCAGCAAAGAGTAAGGTAAACAGTATCGGTATGTAGTAAGGATTTTTTCTTTTCACGGAAGCGATTGTAGCATAGTAGCGCTTGCGCTTTTCAAGAAGATCGGGGCACCAAATCCCCTATGCGATATGCACGACGATCTCGCCGTTTTGCGCATCGAAGGTAACTTTGCTGCCCTCTTTAACCTTCTCTTCGAGGATTAGCTCCGCCAGTTTGTCTTCGACGGTCTCGTAGAGCGCACGCTTGAGCGGTCTTGCGCCGTAGACCGGATCGAAGCCCGCCTCGGCGATATAGGCTTTCGCCGCATCGGTGAGTGTCACCTCGATATCGCGCTCTTCGAGTTTTTTGCGGATATCACGGAACATAATGTCCACGATCTTGGTGATCGCCTCTTGATCAAGCGGATTGAAGATCACCGTCTCGTCAAGTCGGTTCAAAAACTCGGGTCTAAAGTAGCGCTTGAGCTCCTCAAGTACCGCTACACGACGATCCTCAGGGTCCTTAAACTCCATGATCTTATCGGAGGCGATGTTGCTTGTCATAATGATAATGGTGTTTTTAAAATCGACCGTTACACCTTTATTGTCGGTCAAGCGCCCGTCGTCCAATACCTGCAAAAGGGTATTGAAGACATCGGGGTGCGCCTTTTCGATCTCATCGAAAAGAACGACACTGTAAGGCTTACGGCGTACCGCCTCGGTGAGCTGACCTCCCTCTTCATAGCCGACATAGCCCGGCGGTGCACCTACCAAACGACTGGCGGCATGCTTCTCCATATATTCGCTCATATCGATGCGAATGAGCGCCTTTTCGGTATCGAAGAGAAATTTTGCCAAGGTCTTGGCGACCTGCGTCTTACCGACACCGGTGGGTCCGAGGAACATAAAGCTTCCGATCGGACGATTGGGGTCACTGAGCCCCGCCTTATTGCGCTTGATCGCACGCGCGATCGCCCTAATGGCGTCGTCTTGGTTGACCACCTCCTCTTTGAGGATCTCTTCGATCTTGAGAATCTTCTCTTTTTCGCTCTGTAGCATCTTGGTGACCGGGATGCCCGTCCAGCGACTCACGATAGAGGCGATCATCTCCTCATCGACCGCATTTTTGAGCAACGTGCCCTCTTGTACCATGCGTCGCCACTTCTCTTCAAGCCCTGCAAGCTCTTGTTGTAGCTTGGGT
>JALWQQ010000212.1 GCA_027083075.1 Campylobacteraceae bacterium | reverse complement strand
CCGTCAAAGATCATCAGTACGAAAACCAACACGGGCATAAGTGCCCACAACGAATCTTTGGCAAAGAAGTCTCTATCGGGATCGATCTTTCGCGAGAGCAAAAAGACGGCGGAGAGCACCAGTGTGATATTGAGGATATTGCTACCGATAACGTTCGAGACGGCGATATCCGCACTGCCGTGCCAGCTTGCCGCAACACTTGCCGCCATTTCCGGCAGCGAAGTACCCAGCGCGATCAGGGTGGCGCCTATGATAAACTCGTCGATGCCAAAGTGTAGCGCGATCTTTTCGCTCTGCTCTATGAGCATATCCGCTCCCTTGATCAGCACCGCCATCGCGACAACAAAGATAACGATATCAATCACTGCTTTCCTCCGTTCGTACGATCAGGCTTTGCGGTAAGTCGAAGGCTTCGATGAGCTCTTTCTCTTTGGCACGCATCTGCCCCTCGTCGCTCTCGTGGTCGTATCCTAAAAGATGCAACAGACCGTGCACGAAAAGCAACAGCGCTTCCTCTTGCGGTGTGTGCCCAAGGCGCTGCGAAGCTTCGTGTACGTGTTCGACATTGATGGCGATGCTGCCAAGAGGCAAACTTAGATCGGGATGCCCGATATCGGCGGTGGGGAAAGAGAGCACATCGGTACTTGCGTCTTTGTTTCGAAAGTCGCGATTGAGCCTGCGTATGCCCTCGGCATCGGTTAAGAGCAGCTCTACCGCATCTATCTCAAGCGCCTTTGCGATCTCTTCCATACGTTCGGTATCGGGTATAAAGGAGGTTTCATTGTGCAAGGCTATCCGTGTCATAGGCGAAGTGTAGCAAAAAAGTGATAAAGGGAGATAGCGAAACGATCTAAAATTGTTACTATCTTACCCACTTTATCTTTATAAGAAAATTTTAAGCTAAAAATTAAGAGAGAGAGAGGCTATTTGATACCATGAACAATATGTTGAAGTTTAGGGGTAAAAGAATGTCTATCTTTCGGCATTACATACATTGGCATACATCCTTCGTTTTATTGCTTGCTCTTTTGCTTGACGGTTGTGATTTTACACCCGCGCAGTCCAAATTTCTAGATACGATGCAGCAATTCTTATCTGCTAATCGTGATACAAATCATAGCGCAACGGAAACAGATACCAATACACCGCGGACAAATATGCCGTCCATATATCATACTGACAAAAACGGTACCGGCGTCGTGGCAACAACGCAGGCAGAGGGCGAAAGCACATCCGAACATAGCAGTATACCCTCCGATATTCGGACGACGGTACACGAAATCAACGACAATACCAACACCACAAAGCGCCCCGATACGACAGTCGATCAAAACGATACAAGAACCCAACACGAAACGCATATGATGACGCAAGCGGGCAAGGATGGTGGAAATGAGGTTAATGCGACGCGGACGGTAAGGGTGATCGACACCACCCCGCCCGTGATCACCCTGCGCGGCGACAATCCGATGAGCATAGAAGCGGGAAGCGCCTTTGTCGATCCGGGTACTACGGCATATGACGATGTAGACGGCAACCTAAGTGTCACCGTAAGCGGCAGTGTTAACACTAATAAGGTGGGGGATTATACTTTAACTTACAGCGCCATAGATAAAAGCGGAAATGAGGTCAATGCGACGCGGACGGTACATGTCGTCGCCGCGCTCACGGCGCTTCGCATGGCAAACGCCCCCTTGCGACTAAGAGCGGGTACCACACTCCCCGTTGCCATAGAAGCGATCTATAGCGACGGTACGACAAAGCCGCTTACCCAAAGCGATCTAACACCTAAGATGCGTATCGACGACGAGACGGTCGCTTCGTTGAGTGCAGGGAAGATCGAAGCGCTCAAAGAGGGCAATGCAACCCTGCGGGTTTCCGTAGGTGCCGTGACGACCCAAGCCACCATCGAAGTCTATCCTGAGCTTAACACAAGCGATATCTCGCCCGATGACTTTGCGGGCGCGTACCCTGATACCGTCCCTGTCGATGCGACCAAGCGCAAGTATGACACCAAGCGTTTTTGTATGATCGCGGGACGCATCGTCGACGAGGCGGGCGATCCGATGCAAGGCGTTACGGTTGCGATCTTTGCACACCCCGAATACGGCACGACCGTTACCGACAGCAACGGTACCTACGTGATCCCCGCTGAAGGGGGCGTCGTGCTGACGATGCGCTACACCAAAGCGGGCTATACAACCATAGACCGCAAAGTTCCGGCGCCGGTGCAGGACTGGGTCAGAGCCGAAGAGGTTACCATGTTGGCGCGCGATAGTAAGGTGACGACCATCGACCTGAATGACACTACGCCGCAGATCCACATCTCCACGCCGATCACGGATGATCGAGGCACGCGTGCGACGACGTTGGTATTTGACGGCGTAACCAAGGCTACCGTGACTGCGCCGGATGGGAGTACGAGAGAGCTCACGCGCTTTAATGTGCGCGCCACCGAGTTCAAGACCCCGGCCTCAATGCCCGCCGATTTGCCCGAAACGTCGGCGTACACCTACTGTAGCGATCTGACGATCGACGGTGTCGGCGACGAGGAAAACGTCACCTTCGACAAGCCTGTGATCATGTACGTAGAGAACTTCTTGGGCTTCGAAACGGGCGAGATCGTGCCGGTGGGCTATTACGACCGCAAGCAAGGCAAATGGATCGGTTCTCGCAACGGCGTGGTGGTTACGCTGCTCGATACCGACGGCGACGGCAAGGTCGATGCACTCGATAGTACCGGTGACGGTAACCCGAACGATCTTGACGGAGACGGCGATACGCACGACGAAGTGGCAGGCATCGCAAACGATCCCGCCTACGCCGTCGGCAAGAGCTACTGGCGCGCCGAGATCACCCACTTTACACCTTGGGATTGCAACTGGCCGTGGGGGCCGCCGAAGGATGCCAAAGATCCGAATACTCCCGATACCGATGACGATAACGATCCGCCGAACGACTGTCAAGCCAGTCTAAGCTCTTATGTAAACAAAAAGAGCAGGGTTTTTCACGAAGATATCCCTATTGCGGGTACCGGCATCAGCTTGCACTACAGCTCCAAGCGCGTCGACGGCTATCACTACAAGATCGATGTCAGTGTCGATACGAGCGATGCACCTGCTTCGACGATCGGCGCAACGGCTACGCTTGAGATTGCCGGTAGACGCTTTGTGCGCACATTGGCGTTGGGAGAGAAAAATAGACTCTTTTTTGAGTGGGACGGCAAAGATATACGCGGACGACGCCTCCAGGGCAAGATAAAGGCAAAGATAGATATCGGTTATATCTATCATCTTGTCTACTATCGAACAAGACGCGGCTTTGTAAGCGCATGGGCGCTTCCGGGAGAGGAGCCTACTGCCGTCAGGGGTAGAATGACGGTAACGTTTCATAAAACAAAAATGAAAGATATGGAGATGGGTTTTGAAGATGGAGGTGCACATGTAGCCAAGGGTTGGAGCCTCTCGACTTTAGACTTGCCTAAAAAAAAGATAGAAGGTTATACCATCACCACCGTGGCGGGTAATGGCACTTGGGGCTATAGCGGTGACGGCGGCTTGGCAACCGAGGCGAGCCTTGCCTTT
>JALWQQ010000211.1 GCA_027083075.1 Campylobacteraceae bacterium | reverse complement strand
TAAGATGCCGCATGGCCCCTTCATCTAGCGGTTAGGATTCCAGGTTTTCATCCTGGCCACAGGGGTTCGAGTCCCCTAGGGGTCACCATCTACACCCTTGACACTCCCCCTTATACCAACGCAACATCATCTTTTCGATCATACTAAGATCATCGATACGATTATACGAAACATCAAGATAAACCAAGCTTGGTAAGGCGCAATAAACTTTGTTGTCATTTACAGATTTAGGAGGATGGTGGACCCTATCGGGATCGAACCGACGACCTCTTCGCTGCCAGCGAAGCGCTCTCCCAGCTGAGCTAAGGGCCCGAAGCGTTGCAATTGTACACAAGGAGGCATAAATCTTAGCTTGATGCGACAAGAAGATGTGTTATAATATTTTCAAAAGGATTATACGAGGTATTATATGCGATTGAGCGAATTTGAAAAAATGTCGATAAAAAAATCGTTTGAAGAGACTTTTGAAAAAGGGAAAATTTATCTATTCGGCTCTAGGGTGGATGACACAAAAAGGGGTGGCGATATCGATCTCTATCTCATTCCTGACAAAAAAGTTGATGACATTCGACAAAGAAAAAGACGTTTTCTCATCAAACTTGAAGAGCGCATCGGAGAGCAAAAGATCGATGTCATCATAGCAAAAGAGAGACGCAGAACAATAGAGCAAGTTGCATTAAGAGACGGGATTGAACTGTGAATATGCATGACGCCGAACTAAAACTCTCTCGCATCCTCTATGAGTGTGATCGTCATGCCGAAATGATCGATCATGCATTTAAAAAGATAAAACCGTATCTCCCCCTACACACCCGAGCCTATCAAGATTTTTCCGGTGATCAAATCGGATACATCGATCAGTTTCTGTTTCGTTTTTCCAAGCTTCAAGACACAATGGGCGAGAAACTTTTTCCGACAATGCTCTACCTGCTTGGTGAAGATTTTGACAACAAACCCTTTATCGACCTACTCAATAGACTGGAAAAATTGGAACTTTTGTCTAAATACCGGTGGCTTGAGTTAAGAAAGATCCGAAACGAAGTAGCTCACGAATACTGCTTTGAAATCGATGAGCTTGTCGACAGTTTAAACGATATCTTTTCGGAAAAAGAAGCGCTTTTGAAGATCTACGCAACGATTCGACATTATTGCATTGAAAAGATTCGAATCGCACCGATCGATATAGAGGCATAGCCGGTAATTTCATTATGTAATCGGCATATAAGCCACACTCTCGCCACGCTTGAGTCTCGGCAATATGTCGCTTTTGATCTTGCGTATGAGATAGCTCTTTTTGGCAAAATCTATCCCCGTAGTGTGTCCGAGACGCTGCAAATCCTCTTCGTATCGTTTGAGGATCAGCATACGCAAGGTCTCTCGCAGTTCCGATTCGCTCAACACGGCAATCGACTCATCCAAAGAGAGTGCCGTTAAACGCGTATCTTCTCTATCGCCGCGCAACAACGCCTCAAAAAGCGGTGCCTCCTCTTCGAAAAAAGAGGCATCGACCAGCTCGATAACGCTCTCGATCAACGCGTCGTTCTCAAGTAGGCTCTTTAGGATACTTAGCCGTGCATGATCTCGCTTGGAAGCAAAGGTGCGCTTGCTTTCGTCGCTACGACGCTGCATAGTGCCAAAGTGCGCCGGTGCGATGCGCAAAACGGCGGCAGCCTCTTGGATATACCCTTCGCGCACAATAGGACTAAGGCTGTCCAAAAAACGCTTGATCTCTTCGAAGGCGCTCTGCTTGGCATGCGGATTTTGTAGATCGTACTGCGAAGCGATCGTCTCCAACACAAAAGAGATCAACCCCTTGGCACCGCGCAAAAGCTCCGCCAATTCGGCACTCTTGCCCTTGGCGACCATATCGGCGGGATCCATCCCGTCGGGGAAAAGTACGACACTCCCGTCGAAGTCGGCACGCGCCCAGAGATGCGCCGCTTTAAGCGCCGCGGCAACCCCCGCCTTATCTCCGTCATACGCCAAGATCACCTTCGGCTCGCCTTTGCGCAAGAGCGGCAGATGCTCCTGCGTCAGTGCCGTACCGAGTGTCGCAACCGCTTCGCTAAAGCCCGCTTGATGAAACATAATGGTATCGAGATACCCCTCGCAGACAATCAGACGTTTGGTTCGATAGATCTTCTCTTTTGCCAGATGGTAACCGTAAAGCAGGCGCGATTTGTTAAAGAGCTTGGTTTGTGGCGAGTTGATATATTTGGCGGGGTGTGAACCTAAGGTTCTGCCTCCGAAACCGACGATCGCACCCGCAGGCGAATAGATCGGAAAGGTGATGCGCTCACTCAGCCTCGGGTAGTAACGCCCCCCTTCGCCTTGTGCCAAAACACCTGCATCAAGCGCCTTGGGCAAAGGGAGTGCCGCACGTTGCAAAAAGCGTATCACTTCACTGCCTTGCGGCACATAGCCGATACCGAAACGCTCTATAGAAGCCAGCGAAACGCCGCGCTCTTTCAGGTAGCGTTGTGCGTGGGCATTGAGATCGAGATTTTTACGATACCAAAGCTGTAGCTGCTCTAAGAGCCGCTTGGCATCCCCGTAGTCGTTGCCGCCCTTAGTGTAACGCAAGGCGATATTGTAGTTTGCCGCCAGTTTCTCTATCGCCTCCGGGTAGCTGAGCTTTTCGTACTCCATCACAAACTTGATCGCATCGCCGCCTGCACCGCAACCGAAACAGTGGTAGATCTGCTTGGCGGGACTGACGACAAAAGAGGGGGTCTTTTCTCCGTGAAACGGGCAGTTCGCCTTATAGTTCGCCCCCGCTTTTTTAAGCTCGATATAGCCGCCGATCACATCAACGATATCGATGCTGCTTTTGAGTGTCTCGATGGAACTTTGCTCTATCATAGCGCCATTATAGCCAATTTGCTATAATCGAGTCAGGAAAATCAAAGGCTTGCCGTGGAACATATCTTGCCCGCCTATCGCGACCCGCTTTTCGGTATCTTGTTGCTTATCGGTGCGGCACTTGTCATCGCTATCGCCTCATACGGCTGGGGGCTTTACAAACAGCAAAAAGAGGAGGGAAAACTCCATCGATTTTTACAAACCTTCGAGTCCAAAGAGTGCGCGCTTGAAACCGAAACTTTGGCATACGATCCGCAACTACTTAAGCCTTTGACACTACTGGCAAAGGCCTTCGAGTATGCGGGCGAATACCCCAAAGCGATCGGTATCTACCGCTATCTCATTACCAACAACGACGACGAGGCGACACGACTGGAGTTGATGGAGCAGCTTGGTAGCACCTATCTTAAAGCGGGCTTTCTTGAGCGCGCCAAGCAGCTCTTTTTAGAGATCTTACGCCGTAGTCCGCGCCGAAAAAGGGTGCTTTCGGAGCTTGGTATCGTCTATGAGCGCATGCAGCGATTTGAGGAAGCGAAAGAGGTGATCGAACCGTTGCGCGAACTAGGGGTCGAGACCGAAAGACTGGAAGCCTTTTTGGATTTTCTCTCCTTGAAGCACGACAAGCATCACAATGACGACGAAAAACGAAGCGCCTATATCGCGGCGATCGAAGCGTACCCTTTTCTCTATCGCCCCGCACTCGAAGCGCTCTTTAAGATCGACGCCGTTACGGCGTGGCGTTATGT
>JALWQQ010000210.1 GCA_027083075.1 Campylobacteraceae bacterium | reverse complement strand
CGTTCCCGGCGGAGGAGCGACGGAGAGCGCAGGCTCTTCTGTCGCGGGGTTTTGCTCCCCGCCTCCGCCGCAGCCGATAAGAAAGAGTGCGGCACCGCTTGCAAACAGTGTGTGTCGAATCGTTGCTTTCATGATGAACTCCTTTTAGTATAGATACGAGAAAGTATAGAAAAGAAGTGTCGAGTGAGTGTCGGGGAATTAGAAGTGTGTATCAGTATGATGAGAGTACATAGACCAAGATCTCTTTGGCGTTGTCGTCTCCTTCTATGGCAAGTTCGCGCAAAAGACGCTTACACTTTTCGATATCTTTATGCGTACCGATACCTTTGAAGTAGTTCCAAGCAATGATCATCTTCGCCTCTTTGTCGCCCCATGCGGCAGCCATTTCGTAGTAACGGTGCGAGCGTACAAGGTCAAGTTTGCCATACTTGGGTGATTTGTAGAAATAACCGAGCAAAAAGGCGGCATCTTTCTCTTTTTCGGGCAAGAGCTTCTCAAGCAGTCGCACCGCTTCGGCGTCGTTGCTTGGGTCGTTGTCTTTAAGGTAGAGCGATGCGGTAATCAACTCTTTATGCAACACGCCGTAGAGCAGCAGCCCGCTAAAAAGCAGTAAAATCGTTAGCCTCAACGCTCTTTTCATGGCTCTATCCTATAGTTTAACGAGATGCCAAGATAGTTTACCGCCTTGCCCAAAATCCCTGCCTCGTCACTGAAGGAGCGCAACCAGTCTAACGAGAGATCACCTATGGGTGTAGGTAGTTCGAAGGAGGCGCCCAAGAGTGTGCCGGTATTGGTAGCAAAATGTGTTTTACCTGCCTGAAGTTCAAGTGCTATGTTGCCATTGTCGTAACGGTAACATAGCAGCCTCTGAACGCTATCGCCCCTATCGAGATAGCCGGTAAGACCGTAACGAATAGCGGGTGTATTACCAAGATCGAAGATCGCTTTAAGTCCGTTCTTACCCGTGTGTGTCTCGCGATAAGAGAGTGTAGAAGCTTCATGCCGATAGTCAAGATGCCAAATGAGTGCCTTTTCGTCGCCGCTCTTTTGACGTAAGTAGAGTGCCTCTATCCCCCCACCGAGCCCCTCTCGGTCGCTTTGCAGATACAGATCGAGCCGATCGCTTGAGAGCGCATAGGCATAGAGCATGCCCGCCTGTAGCTTTTCGCCGTTGTAGCTCCACGATGCGCCGCGAAGGGGCGAAGAGAAGCTCCGCGTCTCTCTGTAGTCGCTTTCGAAGAGCGCGTAGTGCGAAAAGAGCATGCCGGTAAAGCGATGGTTGCCATGTTCATATGCTGCCAGCAGTCCGTCAAAACTGCCTTGCAGTAGCTCATAGTTCAGCGCAAAACGACCTGCCGCAACGACGCTGTGCGGTGTCGGATAGTAGCGCAGATGCAGATCGCTGATGTCAAGGTGTGTACCGCTAACGCTCTTGTAGAGCGGATCGCTTCCTTGCAGTTGCGCCTGAAGTCTGAGTGCGAAGTGTAACGAGAATCCGGTATCCTTGCTTGTTAAACGGTGTGCAAAGGTAACGATCGCACTCTGCTGCGCCGCATCGTAAAAGGTGTTTTCAAAGGCATTGCGTTCAAATCGTAGCGATGCCTCGGCTCCAAAGAGAGGCAGCATGGCAACGATGGTGAAACAGTGTAACGCTCTCATCATGGTATCTTCGGCGGCTTTTTAGGTGGGATCGGTTGGGTTTTGACAGGGGTATTTTTGGGTGGAACATCGGGTTTTGTCGGTTGTGTGATAGGATGTCCTGCGGGCTCGGGAAGGCTCTCGAGTCTCTTGGGCGACAAACGAGGATGGTGGTTGCGTCTACTCTCAAGCAGTCGGTAGCGCAAAGGCATGAGGTTGCGCCACTCCGCCAAGATGCGATTGTATTCGTCGTGACGCACATCTTGAAGAAACTGCAATGCTTCGGCTTCGCCCTCTTTGGCAAAAAGCGGTATGGCGATAAAAAGGGAAAGTATCATCGTTCGTTTCATTATCTCATCTTAGCGTAGCCGTGTTGAACAGAAGTTGAACCCGCGTACCTTTGTCGAGTTCGCTCTCGATCTCAACCGTTATGTTGTTGCACTGTGCAAGCGCCATCACGGCACTTAGTCCTATGCCGTAGCCCTTTTTGTCACGAAACTCTCTGTAGTGCAGACGCAACGCCTTTTTGACCGATGCGATGCCTCTGCCTCTATCTTCGATGATGATGCGCCCCTCTTGACATGTTACGGTGATGGGGGCGTCGTTTTTGTTGTACTTGAGCGCATTGCCGATAAGGTTTTGCAAGATGCGCCTTAGGTCGTTGGGGTCGACATGGGCTTTTAAATCTTCAAGGTGAGATATGAAATCTATCTCGGGGTGCTGCTCCGCAAATGCCGCTATAACCGTCTCTATCAACGCTTTGACCTCGATCGTCTGCGGATGATGCGTACGCTTTTCGCTCGAGAGACTCAAAAGATCCTCGCGCATCGCTTCGATCTGCTCGATAGCACGCTTTGTGCGCTGCAGCCTTTCGCTTTTCTCACTGCGCCTGATGAGTGCGCCTATGGCCGTTTTGGCGCTGGTTAGCGGTGCACCCAGATCGTGCACCACCTGTGCGATAAAAGCATCGATATAGGCGGTAGCCTCTCTGTATGGGCGCAGACTGTAGCGTGTCAAGAGCATAGAGACCGGAAGGATAAAGAGCGTTGCCCACAAGAGTGCATACAGAAGCGTTTGCATGATCGCATCGGTATCGATAGTCGTTGCCGCTTCAGGGCATGTGGTCAGTTGCATCCGTTTGCACTCTATGAGTGAGAGCTCTTGTTTGATGCGCATCTCCTTGTGCAATCGTGCCGATTCGTTTCGGTAGTAAAGTATGGCCAAAAAGCCGAAGAGCAGATAGAAGGTGAAGGCAAAGAGTAAAAAGGTGCGCCAAAACGCCTTTTTCTCAAACCGTTTCATAGATGTAACCTTGCCCTCTTACATTGCGGATCTTGTTGTCTCCTACATAGGATTTGAGTTTGTTCACATAGCCGCGAAAGGTAGAGCCACCGATATACCCCTCCTCCCAAACAGCCTCGATCAGCTCTTCGTTGGGAATGATACGCCCGGGATGAGAGAGAAAATACTCCAAGATCGCCGCCTCTTTAGGGCAAAGCACGATACGCTCGTCTCCTTTGTGTAAAGTTTGCGAAGGGGGGTCGTAGCGTGTCGCATCGTCTATCTCTACTTCGCCGCTTACAGGCAAGATATGCTCGAGGCGTATCAGAAGCTCTTCAAAGTCAAACGGTTTGCGCAGGTAGTCGTCCGCACCGCTTCTAAATCCCTCGATTACGGTCGGTGTATCGACCATGGCACTGATAAAGAGTGCAGGCGTCTTGTCGCCGCTTTCCCGCAAAGATTTGAGTAGAGTCATGCCATCTTCGCCGATGACATTGATATCGAAGATATAGGCATCGAAGCGCGCATTGAAGGTCGCTTCGATGACCGCTTCCGAGTCTCCCGTAGCAAAGACCTCGTACCCCTCTTCGCGTAACTCCGCTTCGAGATTTTCACGCAACAGCGCATCATCTTCCAATAAGAGCAACTTCTTTTTTTGCATAAGTCTATTGTATCGAAAACGGGTCAAATAG
>JALWQQ010000209.1 GCA_027083075.1 Campylobacteraceae bacterium | reverse complement strand
ACGATGCAAGCAACGAGTGCAAACGCTGCTTGGAAGCGGGCTTGCCGCTACCGGCGTACGATCAGTGTATGATCGCCTCGCACTGCTTCAATATCCTCGATGCGCGCAAAGCGATCTCGCAAGCGCAGCGCCAAAACTACATCCTTAAAGTACGCGAACTCGCCACCGGATGTGCGAAGCTCTATAAAGAGCAAGAAGCCGAACGCAATGCGCGCATCGGTGGATAACGGGTTGTGGTATAATAGAGATCCAAAATTTGTATCGGCTTACGCCTTGATGACGTCAGCCTTCAATAAGGATTATTTTCCGCAAATTTTGGAAGAAAAAGTTTTCGAGCAATAAGGTATACCGATGCAAATCGTTATAGATATTGACAAGAGCCATTCCGAAACCGTACTCGCTTTTTTGAAAAGCCTAAAAAAGGGTGCGGTAAGAGAACTGCATATAGTTGACGATTTACCTGAAGATAAAAAGAAGAAAAGTGTCTTGGATCGCGCTAAAGGTGTATTGAAAAACAAAATTATCGATCCGCAAGCTTACCAAAGGACACTTCGAAAAGAGTGGGAAAGAGTATAAATGCCCAAGTATCTACTTGATACGAATATTCTTATCTATTATTTGAACGGAGACAAGACTGCAATCGAATTTGTGGACAAAAACATAGATATGTGCGCTATGTCGATTATTTCGTATTTGGAAGTTTTGGTTTACCCTTATGATGAAGAGGAAGAGAAGATCGTTAGGGATTTTTTAAACCTATTTCGTGTTTATGCCGTCGAGATGGATATTGTAAATAGTGCCATAACGGCATATAGAAATAAAAAAATCAACATAGCGGATAATCTCATAGGCTCTACGGCAAAATCGCGCGGGTTGACTCTTGTGACGCGAAATGTGGCAGACTTTCGCGCGATGGCGTTGGAGATTTTGGATCCATATGCAAAGAGGGATGAAGAGCTATGACACTCCAAGAGATTTACGATTTTTTAGATACGCTTTCGCCTTTTGAGACCCAAGAGGCGTGGGACAACTCGGGGTTGATACTCGGCGATAGGCGTCGAGAGATCTCACAGATCGTCGTCTCGCTCGATATCGACGAAGCGCTCATCGACGATGCGCCGGAGGGTGCGCTTTTTGTGGTACACCATCCGCTCATCTTCGGCAAGTTGCAGCGGCTCGATTTTGCTTTCTATCCCGCCAATTTGATCGAAAAGATGATCCTCAAGCGCCAATCGTTGATCGCGATGCATACCAACTTCGACCAAAGCCATCTCAATCGTTACGTCTTTGAAAAGGTGCTGGGTTTTCAAACGACGCGCGAAGCGCCCTATCTTTGTTATAGCGACGGCAAATGGACGCAAGCGGAGCTACTGGCGCTACTCAAAGAGCGATTGGATCTTCGCGCACCGCGCATCGTAGCGCCCAAGGCGCGGATCGACTCGATCGCACTCTGTACCGGGGCGGGCGCGTCGATGATCGATCGCGTGGAGGCAGCGTGCTTTTTGACGGGCGATATCAAATATCACGACGCGATGAAGGCCGAAGCGCAAGGGCTGATGATGGTCGATATCGGACACTATGAGAGTGAACGGCACTTCGCGACGATCATGGCGGAAGAATTGAAAGTTTTACCTCTTTTGGTTATAATTGCACACTCAAAAAACCCCTTCCGTACAGAAGCGGTATAACGCCAAAGGATAGCGCTTGAACAAATATTTGGAAGATCTGATCGCATTGGCACAGGTCGATCGAGAGATCGATGGCTTCACCCCGCAACTCGAAGCGATCGAAAAGAAGCTGGAGAAGATCCGTAAAAAGATTGAGGCGGCGACGGCTGAGCGCGATGCGTTGGCGGGCGAGATCGACGAAAACAAAGAGAAGATCAAAGCTTTCGAAGAGCAGATCAAGCTGCTTAACGATCAGCTTGCGCAGCATGCCAAAAAGGCAAAAGAGATCACGACCGAAAAAGAGATGAAGGCGTTGGCGGTCGAAGAGGATATCGCCAAAGAGAAGATCGGTTTTGCCAACGAGGAGATCGAGCGCCTCGGCAAGGTAAACGAGACCAAAGAGGCACTCTTGCAAGAGGCGGAAGAGAAGCTTAAGGGACTCAATGAAGAGCTCGAAGCCGCCGAAAAAGAGAGTGCGGGCGAAAGAGAAGAGATCGAGAAGGCCAAGGCGGAGCTTTTCGAAAAGCGTCAAGAGCTCGGTAGAGCCTTGGATCAGAAGGTACTCTCTTTTTACGAGAAGATTCGTGCGTGGGCGGGCAACAGTGCCGTCGTACCGGTTAAAAAGCAAGCATGCTACGGCTGCTATATGAAGATCAACGACAAGACCTATGCCGAAGTGATCAAAGGTGAAGAGATCGCTACCTGCTCACACTGCGGTCGCATCCTTTATATCGAAAAAGTAGAGGTCGAGGCGTAAGACTCTTCTTTGACCTGCGGAGGTTTTTTTCCGTGTTTTTTTACCTTTATAGCCTCCTTGCCCTGCCCATTTATATCCTCTCTTTACCCCTTGTGCTTTTGCTAAGTTTTAAGAGCAAGTATCGCCGCTCTTTGCCGGCGCGCTTTTTTCTGTGGCGAAATCCCCCCTTGAAGCCGGATGGCATCTGGTTGCATCTTTGTAGCTTCGGTGAAGCGCGAGCCGTTGCACCGTTGGTGGCAAAGCTACCCAAAGCGCACTTGCGCATGAGCGCAACCACACAAACGGGTAAGGCGGTCATCGACGGCTATACGACACAGAGTCGCTATCTGCCTTTCGAGCCGCTACTCTTTTTTTGGATGCGTCCACAGCGCACACTGGTCGTGATGGAGGCGGAGCTTTGGTATCTTCTCTTCTCTTTGGCAAAACGAAGGGGCGCGAAAACAATCTTGATCAACGCCCGCATCTCCGATCGCTCTTATGGGCGCTACAAGCGGTTTGCGTTTCTCTACCGCCGGATCTTTGCGCATATCGACAAGGTCTTTGCGCAGAGTGAAGTCGATAGGCTGCGTTTAGAGTCGTTGGGGGCACGCGATGTTGTCGTCACGGGCAATCTCAAGCTTGCCGCCTTGCCGCAACCCAAAGTGCACCTGCAAAAGCCCGAACGACTAGTGCTTTGCGCGGCAAGTACGCACGAGGGTGAAGAGGAGATCGTCCTGCAAGCCTTTGAGCAACTCAAGGCACAAGAGGAAGAGGCGATGCTCATCGTAGCACCGAGACACCCCGAGCGCTTTGATGAGGTGGCACGCTTGCTTGCGCATGCTGCCAAGAGACACGGTTATCGCTTTGCACGAGAGAGTGAAACGAGACAGCCGCAGGGTGATCTCTATCTACTCGATAGATTGGGCGCATTGGTTGATGTCTATGCGATCAGCGACATTGTGATCGGCGGCGGTAGTTTCGTGCCCGTTGGCGGACACAATCTGGCGGAAGCGGCACAGTTTTCGCCGCGCATCCTCTCGGGCCCACACTATTTTAATCAGCGCGATCTCTACGGCGCCATAGAGGGGATCGTTTTTTGCGACGCCTCGATGCTTGCCCCAACGCTTTTGCGCTACAAAACACTACCGAAAACGCGGATCGTAACGCGTACGCAGATTGAACCGATCTTAGCCGAGATTATGCAATAACGGGGTATGATGGCACCATGTGTT
>JALWQQ010000208.1 GCA_027083075.1 Campylobacteraceae bacterium | reverse complement strand
TCAGTCCTCTTCGATGCGATAGTCGACGGCTTTTTTATCAAGCAGGGCGGTAAATTGTCGAAAGTAGCGCTTCAGCGTCTCTTTGTCGTGACCACTTACGGAGAGGGTTGCTTCAAATCCCGCTTCGGTGATCTTGGGTAATGACGACACCTCCACGCCCTCCGGCACTTTTTGCATCAGCTCGATAAAAAGATTCTCTTTGCATGCGGCAGTCAGGGTAAAGCGATATGTTTGTTTGCCGTCGGGAATGATGTGTGTAAGGATATGCGTTACCATCGGATGGCTCATCTCCGGAAATCCCGGCATAAAAAAGTAACGATCATCGAGATAAAAAGCGGGCATGCGGTTGATGGGATTGTGTAATAGCTTCGCTCCTTTGGGCAGTTGCGCCATCTTGATGGGGTACGGGTAGGCCTCTTTGCCCAGCCTCTCTTCGATGATGCGCTTGGCTTCGGGATGTTCGTAGAGTTTGCCGTCGCGCAACGCTTTTGCAGCCGCAAGGCGGGTATGGTCGTCGGGCGTAGCGCCGATACCGCCGAAACTAAAGAGAACGGCATCTTTGTCCTTGGCGACGAAGCGGATCGTCTCTTCGATAAATGCGGGATCATCGTCTATAACAAACAAAGCTTTGAGGGCATGACGGTGCTTGGCAAGAGCATCGCGCAAAAAGACAAAGTGCGCATCCTCCCTACGTCCGTTGAGGATCTCGGTGCCGATGATGAGGGCGTAGATATGCGGCGTTTTCATAGCGGGTATTATAGCGTATGATGGGGTTGATAAATATATGTGTAGAGTAAAAAGAGAAGCGATCACTCCTCGATATAATTCTTTAGCTTCCTCCCCACCTTAGGATGCTTGAGTTTTTTGATCGCACTGCTTTCGATCTGTCTGACGCGTTCACGGGTGACATTGAGCTCTTTGCCGATCTCTTCGAGCGTGCGGTCACTTTCATCATCGAGTAGTCCGAAGCGCATCCGTATAACGGCGCGTTCGCGTTCATTGAGTTGTTCCAACACCTCGTCTATCTGCTGATTGAGGTCGTCTTTGAGTACCACATCGGTGGGACTGAGCGTACTTTTATCTTCGATAAAGTCGCCGAATCTTCCATCCTCTTCGTCCCCTACCGGTGCTTCGAGCGACACCGGCTCTTTGGTGATCTTGATGACATTTTTGACCTTGTCGACACTGAGTCCCACCTCTTTGGCGATGGTATCGAGATCGGGCTCTTTGCCGGTCTCTTGCAGGTGTTTTCTGATGATCTTATTGATACGATTGATCGTCTCGATCATATGTATCGGGATACGAATAGTACGCGCCTGATCGGCGATAGCACGGCTGATCGCTTGGCGGATCCACCAAGTGGCGTAGGTAGAGAACTTATAGCCCTTTTCGTGCTCAAACTTGTCAACTGCTTTCATCAAGCCGATGTTACCCTCTTGGATCAGATCGAGGAAGGGTAAGCCGCGGTTGGTGTAGCGCTTGGCGATCGATACGACGAGGCGCAGGTTAGACTTTGCCATACGCGTTTTTGCCTTCTCACTGATCGCCTTACCGTAGCGGATCTGCTCTAAGATCTCCTGAAGCTTCTCTTCGCTTAGATCAAACCCGCCTTCGCTTGCCTGCTTGGTTTCAAAGAGCTTTTTGATCTCGACATAGGTGCTCACCATCGTCGTTTCGGGTACTGCTGCGGCGATATCCTCTTTGCTCATATTGACGATGTTGTCCAGTATCTTTTGGTGGTTGGCGCGCAGATGTTCGTTAAAGAGCGGCAGTTTATACTCGAGTCGCTTGAGCTCCTTCTCGAAGCCCTCATTAGAGCTCAGTGCCGTCTCCATCGCTTTGACCAACTCGTTGATAAGCTTCGATGTCGGACCTAAGTCCAAGAGGGCGCGTTTGAGTTGGTTCTTTTTGAAGGCAACCTTGAGGCGCTCGTGCAAGATCTTGTCGGGATCATCCTCTTTCTCGAGAAGCTTTTCAAGCGCACTTTTTGCCTTGAGCCACTCTTTTTTCGCTTTCTCCAAGGCTTTAAAGCTCTCTACAACTTGTGTGACGCGCTTATCGTCCTTGGGTGCGTTTGTCTCTTCTGTGTTCTCTTCGCTCTCCTCTTCGCTATCGTCGCCTTTGTCGTCCTCGAAGCTTTTGAAGAGCTCTTTAACACGGCGTTCGCGATTGAGCAAGGGCTGTTTGTAGTTGAGGATATAGTCGATAAGGTAGGGTACGGAGCAGACCGCATCGATGATGATCTCTTCGCCTTTTTGGATCTGTTTGCTGAGCTCCACCTCCTCCTCTTTGGTCAGTAGGGGTATCTTGCCCATCTCACGCAGATACATCCTTACCGGCGAATCGGAACGACTCCACTCCAGCAACTCCTTCTCTTTTGCCAAATCGAATTCATCTTCGAGATTGCCCTCTTCAAGTTGCTTTTTACGTGCCTCGTCGCGCTTTTTCTTCTCTTTTGCCTTGAGGTAGCCGATCTCTTCGGATGCGGTGACGATCTTGACCTTTTTGGCTTCGGCAAGTTGGCGTATCTTTTTGGCTTGTGCCAATGTCGGGGATTTGCTAAACTCTTTGGCGATCCCTTCGAAAGTAACGACATCGCCTCTCTTGGTGGACTTGAAGATCTCTTCGATACGTTTCATAGTGTCGGCGGCAGCCATTCAAGCAGTCCTTTTGCTCCGAATTTCGCGGATAATTTTTTAGGAGTGAATTATACCAAAATCCAAAGCACGTTTGTTAAAAATCCGGATTTTGGCTATAATCCGCAAAAAAATTGCGCCTGTGAAAGGATCGTTCTTGCAAGGAAAAGTATGGAAATTCGGCGACAATATCGATACCGATTTGATCATCGCCGCGCGTTATCTCAATACTTCCGATCCCGATGCTTTGGCAAAGCATGTGATGGAGGATGCGGATCCCGATTTTGCCCAAAAGATGCAAGTCGGAGATATCATCGTTGCCGGTGAAAATTTCGGCTGCGGATCGAGTCGCGAACATGCACCGATCGCCCTTAAAGCCGCCGGTGTTGCGGCAATCATCGCGCCGAGCTTTGCGCGCATCTTTTATCGTAACGCTTTCAATATGGGGCTTCCGATCTTCGAACTCAAAGAGGCAAACGAGATCAACGAGGGTGACATAGTGCGTATCGACCCCGATGCGGGCGAGGTACACAACCTAACCCAAGGCAAGACCTACAAATTTGTGCCGATTCCTCCTTTTATGCAGGAGCTGGTTGAGGCGGGTGGTCTGATCGCCTACGCCAAGCGAGAATTGGAGGAGGGACGATGAGTAGTTACACGATAGGCGTCATCAAAGGCGACGGTATCGGTCCTGAGATCGTTGATGAAGCGATTAAGGTACTCGATGCCGTTTCGGTCGCGCAGGGCTTTCACCTCAAATATGAGGAGTTTTTGCTCGGCGGTGCGGCGATCGACGAGACGGGCGTACCGCTTCCCGAAGAGACGATACAGGGTGTTAACCGTTGTGATGCGGTACTTTTCGGCGCGATCGGCGGTCCCAAATGGGACAACTTGGAGCGTCACCTTCGCCCCGAAACGGGACTTTTGGGACTTCGCAAAGCGATGGGTACTTTTGCCAATCTCCGCCCCGCCGTTGTTTATGACGAGTTGGTCAACGCATCGACACTCAAACCC
>JALWQQ010000207.1 GCA_027083075.1 Campylobacteraceae bacterium | reverse complement strand
GCATATGGGCAAAAGTGCCGCACCCTTCGGGGAGAGCGATACGCGGCGATCTGTGCATAAACAAAGTGCTCGCATTCCCCTACGGGGAGTCCTTCGCACTTTTTTGCATACACATCTCACCACGTCTTGCTCTCTCAAAAATCGAGGTAGTTGCTTGGGTTGGCGATTATCTATCCGATCTTACGCAAGAGGCGATCTAAGAGCGCGGTAGAAAGAAGTCGTTTGGCAAAGCCAAGAAGATAGGTGGCTTTGGTGATATAGTAACGCGGCTTCGGTCTCTCGCTCAGTATGATCCTATGCACGACGCGCGCAACACTCTGCGCCGTTTCGGTGAAAGGAACGCTACTTTTATCGCTTTGAAGCGCAGCAAGATATGCCGCCTTATGACGTGAATGTTCGATGTCGATATTTTCACGCAGTTTGCGCATCGCATTTACGCGAAAGCGGCTGATAATGGGACCGGTATTGAGCAGACTTACATAGATACCGCTACCCTCGAGCTCCAAGCGAAGCGTATCGCTCAAGCCTTCGATCGCATACTTGCTTGCATTATACGCACCTCTATAGGGAAGTGCAACAAGCCCCAGTACCGAAGAGTGCTGAATGATCTTACCAAAGCCCTGCTTACGCATCTGTCTTAAAACCTGCACTGTCGCCTCATGCAAGCCGAAAAAGTTGGTTTCGAACTGCTCTCGCAGTACATCGGTTGCGATATCTTCCACTGCGCCCGGTTGTCCATAGCCGGCATTGTTAAACCAAACATCGATCTTGCCCTCGATTTCGACGACCTTTCGAATGCATGCCTCGATACTTTCGGCTTCAGTGACGTCTAAGTACATAGCCTTATCAAACCCTTCTTTCTGAAGACACAGTAGATCCTCTTCTTTGCGTACCGTCGGATAGACCGTCATGCCCTGTTCCCGAAGATAGCGTGCCGTCTCAAGTCCGATACCGCTTGAGGCACCCGTTATCACCACCACCGTTTTCATTGGACCCCTTCCAATAGCGGTTTCAAATCGACCTTTTTCCCACGCATATAGCGTTTGCAGTACTCTACGATCTTGCCGTGAAAACGGGCATAGAGCTTCGCAAGATCGCCGACATAGGGATAGTTCTCAAGCTCCTTGCTACTGCACTCTATGCCCTCTTGTAGCCACTGCTGTATCTGCCCATAGCTTTCGAAGCGAAAGTCGAGTGCCTCGAGCAACCTTGCGGTATAGCTGTCGACCACCATCACAGGACGCAAGCAGGCATAGCAGAGGATCGCATCGGCACTCTCTTCGCCGATGCCGCGCTGCTGCAAGAGCCATTCGCGCGTTACGCCCTCCTGAAACGAGGTAAAGTCGCCGTAACTATCGAGTATCTTGTATGCCAAGGCTCTAAGGCGCTTGGCTTTGGTGTTGTAAAAACCGCTGGGTTTGATCAGTGTAGCGATCGTCTTATCATCACTTTGCGCCAATGCCTCGAGAGATAAAAGCCCTGCAGCTTCAAGATTTTCCAAAGAGCGCTCTACGCGCTCCCATTTGCTCTGTTGTGTCAGCACGGCACCGACAACCACCCTCTCTGTACCGCTACTTGGCCACCAGTAGGGATCTCTTTGCGCCTGCAGAAATCCTGCTGCCTTTAAGCGCAGCAGCAGTTCGCTACTCGTTTCGATTTTCATAACGTCATTGTATAATAGCTTTATGAAAAAAGTCGCACGCATGGCACTGCTCTTAACGCTTCTCTTTGCACTCTTTACCTTTCGGCTCTATAAAATCGACGGTACCTCGATGAACTATACGCTGATTGAGGGCGATTTTGTGCTTTGTGGTAAGCTCTTTAAAAAGATAGAGCGCGGCGATCTCTTGGTCATAGAGCATCCCCTTGAGCAACAGGACAGACTCTACATTAAACGCTGCGCCGCAGTTCCGGGGGATCGCTTCTTTGAAAAAGATCGTCACTTCTATCTACAGATAGAAGGCAACGCTACCAAAACGCTACAATACGCCCTACGTTACGACCTTACGGCAGTTCGTACGAAGTACGGCTATTTTCTGCGTGATCCATACATGAAATACTACTGCGTTGCACACAACGAGAGGCTTCGCGTTCCCAAGGTCTTAGAATCGCTTCCCGTCCAACGCCTAAAAAAAGATCAATACTATCTGCTCGGCGACTATCGCGACAACTCTGCCGATAGCCGCTTTTTCGGTGCCGTTCCTCGCCAATGGATACGCTCCAAAGTGCTTTTTGTCTTCAAAAAAGCGCATAGTTGGCAGCAGCTGATAGAGATCAAAGAGGCAGACGAAGCCAACGCTACGCACCATGAAGCAGGTGCCCGACACCCTTGATAAGGTAGATTTCGGCATAAGGTTCGAAAAAAGATCGTGTCGCTTCGATGTCGATGATCTTATCGTACTCACCGAGATATACCTCGATATGGATGCCTCTTTTTAAAAGTGCTTGCAGCTTTTCTCTCTCCCAGCGATAGTGCAAAAGCGACGAAAGCTCCGCTTCGCTACCCTCGGCGTAAAAGCTACGAAGATCAAGGCTACTCGGAGAAGCGACATTTTTATAAAACTGCTGCATATAGACAGTGTTTTGGCGCTTGAAAAAGTGCAACTGTGTACGGACAAAAGCGTTCGATTCATTCTGGAAAAAAGCGGGCGAGAAGAGCTGTAGGGTGTCGTAGCGACGGGGTGTGTCATAAAGAAAGTCAAACGCCTTTTGCGCACCGTAGCTAAAACCCGCGACGGTATAGTCGTTGTCTCTTAACCACGGCGCGAAAAGTCTCTGTTCTTTTTGAAAGCCAAAACCGTGAAAATAGCGCATCAAAGACCTTAAAAGTAATCTTTTAGTAAGCGCTTTGCCGTCTCATAGTCTATCTGTTCGTATGCAAAAAGGTGCTGCTCGAAGGCACCCAGCGCCTCCTTAAGCGGAGTTAGCATCGAAGCGCACTCCTCCATCGCACGACGCAGTAGTTGCGTCTCATCCTCCTCCTTCTCGTCAAAGAGTCGTTTGCTTTCAAGCAGATCTTTTGCGATCGCCTGCGCTTTACGCAGATCCTCGTCACCGAAACCGAAATAGTCGTTCTTAGCAAGTCGAAGCGCCACAATACCGCTGAGGCGAAAGAGTAATCTATTGTGCAGTTGCGTTTGTGTCCGCAACTTCGGATCGCTCGGTGTAAGCTCGGTGTGCAGATAGTCGATCTTCAAAAAGGGGATATCCAACCACACGGCGGCAAGCGCCTTGGCGCCCTGATAGCGTGCAAAGAGTTTGCGTGCGGATGCATCATAGGTCGGTATCCGTCGCTTGCCGAAACGCACCATCGTCTTCAGTGTTGTTAGGTCTTCCGTATGAAGCAGTGTGCGCCCCTCTCTGAGCGCTCGGATCGCCGCTTCGTTCACCAAAGTCTCCAGCGCAGCGGCGCTAAAACCTACACAACTGCGCGCAACGGTATCGATATCGACTTCATGCTGCTTAGTACGTAGATAGTGTGCAAGGATCTTTTTGCGCTCTTCAAAGTCGGGCAAAGAGAGCAAAATGCGTCTGTCGAAGCGCCCCGGTCTGAGCAATGCCTCGTCGATCGCCTCAAGTGTGTTGGTTGCGGCGATGACGATTACGCCGCTACTCTCCTCAAAACCGTCCATTTCGGTCAAGAGTTGGTTG
>JALWQQ010000206.1 GCA_027083075.1 Campylobacteraceae bacterium | reverse complement strand
GGTGATTTTTGAGCCGATAGAGCGTCACCTGCTCCAGCTCCTTCTCGACCACCGTCATGCGCTTTCCTTGCGTGCAGACCTCTTTGGCTTCGGGCTTGAGATAGACCCAACGTACCCGCCCCGGTTGCGAAAAGAAAAGCCTTCCTTCATAGCGCAACACCTTACCCTTGGCACTGGTAACCGTCTGGATAAAATCGGCTTGAAAAGAGACGGGCAGCGCCAACTGCGTCGCATGAACCAATGCGGAAAAAAAGAGTAGATACCGAACTATCGTCATAACTTCCTTCCTTGGGTGAGAATATACCCGATTTTGCCTTATATCCGTGTAGCAACCGTGAAGGGATCCCCTAACGGAGGATTAACCCGAATTTGGGTAAAATCTATGCCACTAAATAGAGGATCGGAAGATTATGATAAAAAGCATTGCTACGAAAATCATCGGTTCGCGTAACGACCGAATCGTTAAAAACTATATGAAAAAAGTGCGCCAAATCAACGCACTCGAAAGCAAGTACGAAGCGATGAGCGACGAGGCGCTCAAAGAGGCGTTCGAGGCACTGAAGCGCTCGATCCAAGAGGGTGAAAAGAGTCTTGACGATATCCTCTTCGATAGCTTTGCCATCACCAGAGAGGCAAGCAAGCGTACGCTCGGTATGCGGCACTTCGACGTACAACTCATCGGGGGCATGGTGCTACACGACGGCAATATCGCAGAGATGAAAACGGGCGAAGGGAAGACCTTGGTTGCCACCCTTGCCGTCGCGCTCAATGCGATGCTCGGCAAAGGGGTGCATGTCGTTACCGTCAACGACTATCTCGCCTCACGCGATGCCGAAGAGCTGCGACCGCTCTACGAGTTTCTCGGCTACAGTGTCGGCTGCATCACAAGCGAACTTTTTGATGATGCGACACGCAAAGCGCAGTACGATGCCGACATCACCTACGGCACCAACAACGAATTCGGCTTCGACTATCTGCGCGACAATATGAAGGTGCGTCTCGAAGAGAAGGTACAGCGCGAACACCACTACGCCATTGTCGACGAAGTCGACTCGATCCTCATCGACGAAGCGCGTACGCCGCTCATCATCTCCGGACCTACACAACGTGACCAAAACCACTATATCAAAGCGGACGAAGTGGCGCGCCAAATGGTACGCGGCGAAGAGCTGCCGCCCGAAAAGCCGGGCGAAGAGAAGAGGATGACGGGTGATTTTGTCGTCGATGAGAAGAACCGCACGATCGTCATGACCGAGGCGGGTCTGCAAAAGGCGCAAGAGCTCTTTGGCGTAGACAACCTCTTCTCTTTAGAAAATGCGATCTTGGCGCACCACCTCGATCAGGCGCTCAAGGCGCACCATCTTTTTGAAAAAGACGTACACTATGTCGTGCGTGACGGCGAAGTGATCATCGTCGACGAGTTTACGGGCAGACTGAGCGAAGGCAGACGCTACTCCGAAGGGCTGCATCAGGCGATCGAAGCCAAAGAGGGCGTAGAGATCCAAGAGGAGTCGCAGACCTTGGCGGAGATCACCTACCAAAACTACTTCAGGCTCTATGAAAAGCTTGCGGGGATGACGGGCACCGCACAGACAGAAGCGACGGAGTTTGCCGAGATTTATGGTCTTGATGTCGTTTCGATCCCTACCAATCTTCCCGTACGCCGCATCGACAAAAACGACCTTATCTACAACACCGAAGAAGAAAAACTCGATGCCGTCGTCGCCCGCGTCAAAGAGCTGCACGCCAAAGGGCAGCCGGTGCTCATCGGTACCGCCTCTATCGAAAAGTCGGAGTTGATCCACGAACGCCTCGAAAAAGAGCGCATTCCCCACAATGTCCTCAATGCCAAAAACCACGCCCAAGAGGCGGAGATCATCAAAGATGCGGGGCGCAAAGGTGCCGTCACGGTAGCGACCAATATGGCGGGGCGCGGGGTAGACATCAAGATCGACGATGAAGTACGTGCGCTCGGCGGCTTGGTGATCCTCGGCACCGAACGCCACGAGTCGCGCCGTATCGATAACCAGCTACGCGGACGTTCGGGTCGCCAAGGCGATCCCGGTGAAAGCCAGTTTTTCCTCAGCCTTGATGACAATCTTCTGCGCATCTTCGGTGGCGAAAAGATACGCAACATCATGCAAAAACTCGGTGTCGAAAAGGGTGAATATATCGACTCGAAGCTGGTGACACGCTCGGTCGAGAAGGCGCAAAAGAAGGTCGAATCCCAACACTATGAAGCACGTAAGCACATCTTGGAGCACGACGATGTCGCCAACCGGCAACGCAAGGTCCTCTCCACCTTCCGCGACCCACTTCTCGATCCCGACTACGACTTGAGCGCCAAACTACGTGAAAACCGCGAAGAGTATGTACATGACCTGCTTGCCGACGCCGATATCGTCGAAGGGATGATAGAGGATGATTTCAATCTCGAAAAGCTCTCACAGCTGATGCGCGAAGCGCTCTACATCGATGTCGATCCAAAGTACTTCGAAGGCAAAAGCTACGAAGAGCTACATGAGATGATCACCGGCATGCTCAATAAATTGTACGACGAGAAGATGGCGCCGCTTGACGACGAACAGCGCAAAGAGATAGAGCGGCTGCTCTACTTGCAGATCCTCGACAAAGAGTGGCGCGATCATCTCTACGAAATGGATGTGCTCAAAACGGGCATCGGACTACGCGGCTACAACCAAAAAGATCCGCTCACCGAATACAAGCAAGAGAGCTACCGCCTCTTTACCGACCTGATCCGACGCATCAAACACGAAGCGGTCAAGACGCTACATCTTGTGCAACTCGACTTCAATACGCCCGAAGAGGAGCAAGAGAGCTTGGAGCAGATGCGCCAAGAGATGGAGAGTGCCGCCGCAGAGACGATACGAAACGACCAAATCGAAGAGGCGCCCGCAAAGAGAGAACCGCTACGCGCCGAAAAAAAACCCAAGCGTAACGACCCTTGCCCATGCGGCAGCGGCAAAAAGTATAAGCACTGTTGCGGCAAAAGCGGTCCGAAAAAAGGGCTGCTCGCCTAATGTTACACAAGATCACGGGCATCGATCGACGCTTTGTGCGCAAGATCGTTCGCCACTACCTTCACTACGACAAAGAGAACCCCTTTATCTTCATCGCGGCACTCTTGGCTTTTCTCGGTATCGCCGCGGGCGTGATGGTACTGATGATCGCGATGGGGATCATGAACGGCACGCAAAAGGAGTTTGAGAAAAAGCTCTTTGTGATGAACTATCCGCTCACACTACTGCCGATCGAAGAGGGGGCGCTCAACAGAACGACGATCGAAACGATCAAACGTCGCTTTCCTAACTTTCGCATGAGTCCCTACTACACCACTCAGGCGATTGCACGCGCCAACGGTGAGGTACAAGGGGTGCTACTCTACGGTGTCGACTTCGACAAAGAAGCGGTGATCAACGAAGTCTTTGCGAAAGCCTATGCACAGAGCAACGATACGGGCACTTTCGATGCGATCATCGGCGAAGGACTTTCCATAGAGACCGATGCGGGTGTGGGCAAAAAGCTGACGCTCTACTTTACGCGCGAATCACCCGCGGGCTTTGCGACACTGCCTTTGCAAAAACGCTTTTTGGTAACGGGTATTTTCAAGTCGGGGCTCAATGCCTACGACAAGGC
>JALWQQ010000205.1 GCA_027083075.1 Campylobacteraceae bacterium | reverse complement strand
CCCTTCACTCTTCACTCTTCGGTTCCTTACCCCTCTTTTCTTCGGGGTCAGACCCGCAACGACAACGCTAATGCATTGTCATTGAGGTCAGACCCCCGCCTCATTTCTAATTTCTAATTTCTAATTTCTAATTTCTAATTTCCTCGCCCACTTCCAAAAGAGCCGATCGGGATTGACCGTATCGGGCACAGGGGTTTCTTCAAGCATCAAAGCACTGAGCCACTTTGCCATGAGTGGCGCAAAGACAAACCCCCTACCGCCCAAACCCCCGAGGATATAGAGCCCCTTAAGATGCCGCAACGGCGCAACGGCACCGCGTACGATCTTAGGATAGGTTTGTAGCATATACTCCACATCGATCACCTTGCCTACCAGTGGGAAGAAGTCTCTAGAACCCGAGCGCATTCCGCAGTAGCTACGCACAAGCTGAAAATCATCGCTATCGACCAAATCGGCTGCTTTTGTTTTGAGTCGTTGCGCTTGCGTCTCATCGCAAGGGATCGGTGTTGTGATCTGCTTTTCGTGCGTGGCACCCACTTTGACGATGCCGTTGTGCGTGGCGCTTATTGAAATCGATTGGTGCATCGTATAGGGTATTGAGCGCTTGGTGGCAAAATCGGCGCGCGTGCCCCATGTGCCGCGAATACCCATATAGCTTAGATCGGCAAGTCTATCTTCATAGCCTGTGCAGAGCACGACATGCGTTGCGGTGAGTGTGCGTGTGGCGGTAGTAAGCTTCCATGTCTCCGCTTCTTGTTGCAATGAATATACCTCTTCGCTAAGTAGGGGGGTCTCTTGCATCAAACGATGACAGACATCTGAAGCCTCACACACGCCTGCTTCGGGGAAAAAGAAGCTCTCAAAAACAGCTTTGATGCCCATCTCGTGCAGCGCTTGGGGCGTGAGGGTGCGATAGTTTGCGATATTGTGTGCGGCGTAGGCGGCAAATTTTTGAGCATCTTCGTTGTTTTTAGGGATGCGTATAATGCCGCTTTGGAAGAAGTGTTCCGGTGTATAGCGACGATAGAAATCTTTGGCAATATCAAAGGCTTGGTTGGTAAGCTGCTGTAGCGTTGAACCTTTGCCGATTTTTGGCGAGACAAAGGCGCCCGCGGCACCCGAAGCGCCTTTGGCGATCCCGCGTTTGTCAATCACAAGCGGGGTGTATCCCAATAACCCAAGACGATGCGCCAACGCCGCACCTGCAATGCCCGCACCGATAATAACGATCTTGTGATGTTGCACTTTCATGGTATACTCAATACAAAAACCCAAAGAGCCAAAGTGGGATTTTATTGCCAAAGCCTACTTCGATATCGTCAGCTACGATGTAGGAATTTGGCAGATCTTTGATCTGCTTAAAGCCTTTGTTTTTGCCGCCGACTTCGAAAATATATTTATCATCAATGAAAAAATCTCCATTTTTTGGTATAGTAATCGTGTATCCAACTCTTAAGTTGGCGGCAAAAACTGTCTCTCTGACTGTTCCGATATTTGTATGTAAACAGTAGCTGTAATTTAAATTGGAATTGCTTAAATATATTTTATCCGGTTTAGAAAAAAGATTATCGCCTTTGCTTTTTGCCCTTATAACATGAAAAATATTGCCCTTATGCATATAATCTATATATAAATACAGAGTATCCCTGTCGATTCCTATTTTAGAGCTTAACTCTTTAATATTCAGCTTATAAGGGTTAGCGCTGCAAATCAGCGCTACCAGTTTTTTTAAATTGACGACATACTCATATTTGATCTTAAATATCGAAGGAATATCGACCTCTATTACCGTATTTACTGTTTCGTTTAGTTTTATTTTGTACCTGCTTGGGTTGTCAAAGTAAAACGGGTAATAACCAAATTGCAGATATTCGCTCCAATACTCGAAAGGTTTTACTTTTTGCAATATCTCAAATGCAATATCGCTATGATTTTTTAAAATCTCTTCTAATGTAAAACTTTCAAAAGGGAGTTTGGTTTTAAATTCCAAAAACTCCCTAAAGCTTAATCCACTGACTCTATACACTGTTGCTCTTCTGCTTAAATCTGCTTTTGAGTGTTCCGGCTTTAGTGCCGACGAGCCGGAAAATATAACTTTTAAATCGAGCATATCGTATATCTGCTTTAACTCTATTTCGAAATTTTTGTATTTATGAATCTCGTCAATCGCTAAAATCTTACCGCCTCTTTTGTAGAACTCCTTTGCGATCTCAAGCAACGAAGCGTTAGAAAATTCAACACTATCGGCAGTGATATAGAGTTTTTTGTTAAAGGGAATATCCAAATTTTTAAGATAATGTAAAATATATGTAGTCTTTCCCACCCCTCTGGCACCGATAATACCGATAAGTTTATCGTTATTGTCAATGAAGTCATAAAAGTATCTTTTTCTAACACCCTTTAGAGAATTTAAATAAAGCGCTGAATTTTCAAAAAGCAAATCTAACATTGAAAGCCCTCATTTTTTGTTAGAATATAGCATAAATAGGATTACAACCCAATTTTTTTATGATATTTTTTGATTATGACCTAATTTTTTTGTTTATTTTTAGGAATAAACTCTAAATTAAACTTATTTGTCGATTTTAAGTCTATTGAATTGAACTTCAACTCACAAGAAAGCGTGCTTGGGTTTCGTTTCGCAAAGAGGGGCAGCGATAGAGCACTACACCGATATCTCTTTAATATCGGCGATCGCTTTAAAGCTTTTGTAGATCGAGGCGATCAGATGTTGGCGATTGTTTCGAAGTGCCGCATCTTCGGCATTGACCAAAACATCGTCAAAGAAGCGATCAAGCAGCGGCTTAAGCGCAAAGAGCGCTTCAAGTCGGCTTTGGTAGTCGGGGTGGCTTTGTACCGTTGTCGCTTGGTAGGCTTCAAAGAGTGCGCTCTCCGCCTCGCTTTCAAAAAGCGTAGCATCAATCTCTAATGCGCCTTCAAGATCGATATCTTTGGAGATGTTGGCCACACGTTTAAAGGTGCTAAAGATCTCCTTGAAGTTCGGACTCTCGACAATCTTGCGTAGTGCGTCAACCTTTTTGGCGATCTCGTTGATGTCATCTTCGCCGCTACTGAGTACCGCAGCGATGATCGAGGCATTGGCATCAAGGCTTTTGTAGATACGCTCGATGATAAACTGCTTCAGTTGCGCTTGATCGTACGTAGCATAGAGGCTCTGCAGATCACTAAGGGTTTCTGCGATCGGGAAGGCAAGATCGTAGTGCGTCACGATGCGGATGATACCGTTGACGGCACGTCGCAGCGCAAAAGGATCTTTGCTGCCCGTTGGGATCTTGCCGACACTAAAGAGCCCTATGAGTGTATCGAGTTTGATGCTCATCGCTACGATCGCAGAAAAGAGGCTACTAGGCAGCGGTGCACCCTCTCCGATAGGCCTATACTGCTCCTTGATCGCTTCGCACACCGCACTATCTTCGCCCAACGCCTTGGCATAGTAGTAGCCCATAAGGCCTTGCAGTTCGGTAAACTCATAGACCATCTCACTCATCAAGTCGGCTTTGGCAAGGCTTACGGCACGATCGATCAGTGAACGTATCTGCTCTTCGCTTTTGTCGGGATGCTCGGCACGCAACTTGGCCATCGCACGTTCAGCCAGATAAGCGGCGATCTTGCGCTCGCGTTCGATCTTCTCTGCGAG
>JALWQQ010000204.1 GCA_027083075.1 Campylobacteraceae bacterium | reverse complement strand
ATCGCTATGATACGGGCGTCCGATCATCACGATCACCACCTCGCCTTTGGCTTCGGCCTCTTCGAGGATCCGCTTGCCCTCTTGCATCAACTCGGCTTCGAAGCGCTCCAGAGCCTCAAAGCCCTGTTCGAGCGCAAAGCGGTTTTCATCTTCGGTGATGCGCAGTCGCTTGCCCCATGTCGCAAAGAGTTGGCGCTCCAGCAAGGCGCGATCATCAAAGTTGAGCGCCGTGTCAACATAGTCGATGCCGCGCTTGGCAAAGAGATCGCCCTCTTTGACAAAGGCGCTATAGACCACCTTGGGTGTCCCCGAGACGATCGGACATGCCGTCTGCCCCATTGTACGGGTCAAAAAGCCCGGCAGATGCGTTACAGCCGGAAACCAGAGATAGTCGATCCGCTTTTTGGCAAACTTCTTGCTAAAGAGGATCTGATAGAGATGCGACTGTGCCACCTTGGCAGGGTAGCAGGTATCGACCGAGCCGTATTTGGCGCCTTCGAGAAACATATCTTCATCGCTAAAGCTACTAAAATAGATCTGCGAGGCGGGAATGTCGAGCGCTTCGAGATAGGCACGCAAAAAAGGCGCGAGCGAATAGAGATTGAGCACGCGCGGAAGCGCGACATGCACGCCTTGACGGTAGCCTCTTGCCGCTTCGCCGCTACTTTGGAAGGGGCGCTTGGTGCGGAAAGTAAGCTTCGGTCCCCAGCTGCCCAGCGGTTGGGCGATGCGAAAGGCTTCGACGGTTTCGGGCTTGCGGGCATCGAGCAAGACGGGGTGAAAGAGCCTCTTAGCTTCGGTGCGCACGAGATTGGGGATGCGCGTTTGAAGCGCCTTGCGTTCGGCTTTGAGCGCTTTGAGTGCTTCGGGCGATTCGACCGTGCCGTCTTCGCAACTAAAGCCGGCGATATAGCGTACCGTCTTGCCCGAAGGGGTTTGGGTGTCGATAAAGGTGCGTGCGCAGAGGTTAGGGCAGAAGCGGCAGCGCGTGCTCTCGTCGGTGCGAGAACTATAGTGCATCTGCAGCGCCTCTTCGATGCCGACAAAGGTGGCATAGCCGCGCGCTTTGACCACACGCAACGCCTCCAGCGCCGCACCGATCGCCCCCGCTTCGCCCGGATGCGGATGCAGATCGACTCCGGCATCGGGCACTTGCGCACGAATATAATCGACCTGCGCTTTAAGTGCGGCAAGGTTGTACTGTGTGCCGCCTTGCAGCACAAAGTGCGAGCCGAGCATCGCGATATTGGGCGCTTGCACTACGTATTGCCAGACATTTTTAGGAAGCACCTTTGCAATGCCCGCAAAGAGCTCCTCTTTGCTATAGCCCTCTTTTTGGAAGTTGACACGATCGGTATCCAAAAAGACAGCGCAACCGTAGTTGAACTTCGGCGCTTTGGTAGCACTAAAGGCGACATCGGCAAAATCTTCGATCTTGACGCCAAACTGCTTTGCCATACTCTGTAGCAGCATGCCGTTGCCGGCGCTACATTGGTTGGAGAGGCGAAAATGCTTCAGTGTGCCGTTTTCCAAAAAGAGCACCTTGATATCTTGTCCGCCGATATCGCAGATCACATCGACGCTCTCGCCAAAGTAGTGCTGCGCCGAACGCATATGCGCGATGGTTTCGATGATATTGGCATCGGCGCTAAGTGCCCCTTCGAGCACATCGGCGGCATAGCCCGTCACCCCAAGCCCCACGATCTCGAAGGCATCGTGGCGATCTTGCATGCGTAGATCCATCAGTAGTGCCAAGGTATCTTCGATCGGATTGCCTTGCGAGAGTCGATAGGCTTTGGCGACCAAGCGCCCCTCTTCGTCGACCAAGACCGCCTTCGAAGAGGTGGAGCCGCCGTCGATGCCAAGGTAGAGCCGCGTTTTTTCGCGCAGTTCGATAGGCTTGAAAGCGGGGAGTTTATAGCGTTTCAAAAAGTGTTCGAGTTCCGTTTGCGATGTAACCAACGGTGTATCGTCATTGGGGTTGGCGCCCGATTCTTCGCCCGAAACCAGGGCTTCTAACGCCGCTAAGCCTTCAAAGGATTTGCCCTCCACCGCTTCGCCTTCGCCGAAGATCACCGCACCGAGTGCGGCGTAGTATTGGGCATTCTTGGGTACGACGATCAGTTCTTCTATCTTGTCCGCCTGATAAGCAACTTCACGCTCATCCCACAACTCGGCGATGCGTTTTCGCCAGCACTGCTGCAAAAAGGGCAAGTAGGTGTTGGGACCGCCGAGCAGCAAGACTTTGGGCAAGAGGGTATTGCCGCGTGTAAGCACGGTCAGGTTTTGCATCACGATCGCATCGGCAAGCGAGTTCATGATCTCTTCGGCCGGCACCGAGCTCTTGACAAGGTTGACAATGTCGGTTTCGGCAAAGACGCCGCATTTGGCGGCGACATGGTGCAACTTGCGATCGTCAAAGCGCAAGCGTCCGAGATCCTCGGGCTCCATCCCGACCTTTTGGGTGCACTTCTCGATCGTCGCGCCCGTACCCGAAGCGCACTTGTCGTTCATCGACGCCAAGACATTGCGTTTGCCGTCCTCGCTAAGGCGAAAATGCATGATTTTGGCATCTTGTCCGCCCAGTTCGATGACGCTACGCACATCGGGATGTAGGTGCTCTACCGCTACGGTGACGGCGTTGACCTCTTGGACAAAACGGGCATTGAGCCGCGGCGCGATGCGGCTTGCACCCGAACCGGTGATGTAAACCCTGTCAATGGCGTTGTAAAGATCGGGTTGTCGCTTTTGTAAATCTTGTAGTAAAGCAAGCAGCGTATCGGCCTGCTTGGTATGATGCGGCGTATAGGCGGCGTCGACAATGCGAAACGCCTCATCCGTCAAGACATACTTGACAGTAGTTGAGCCGATATCGATGCCGAGTTTGTAACGCGCTTTGCTCTCATTCATGCAGACCCCTTGTATGAGGCTCACGATAGCAGATTTTGGTTAACGACCCTTTTTATCGAACTTTTCGGGTTCTCTTTCGGGTACAAGAGAGAGCATCGATTTGAGGTGTGCGGCATCTCCCTCTTTTGATCTCTCTTGTAGGTAGTCGTAGGTCTCCATAGCCGAGAGCTTTTCGGCGATCGCCGTTGCGATGAGTTGATTCATAGAGATCTTTTCTCTTTTGGCAAACGCTTTGAGGTTTTTGCCAAGCGATTCGGGTAGTCTGAGTGCAATATTCATCGAAACGCTCCTTTTTGTAAGAGATCGGCGGGGGTGAGTACCTCTATGCCGAAATGCTTTTGAACCCCGCCGAAGTCTTTGGGGTTGTAGGTGACAATGGCGTGCGCTTGTCCGTTGACTGCCGTTTCCAAGACCTTGTCGTCGAAGCTATCTTTCAAAAAGGGTCTCCATAGGAAATGAAGCTTCGTATGGTGCGAGATAGCTATAATGTCCGAAACGATAGAGCGAAGATCGTCATCGGAAAAGTAGTCGTATTTCGCCCTGTTTTTCTCTCTAAAGAGCACCTCTTCCAGTTCAAGCGCAAGCGGTACGGAGATCACATTGTATTTTTCACCGTTCATCGCTTTGGACGCAAGAAGGTCGACCAATGTATAGGCATAGCCTTTTTTGGAAAAGAGCGCAGCCATAAAGACATTGGTGTCGATGACGATCCTCTCCATGTGTATATCATATATGATATACACTTAAAAAAGA
>JALWQQ010000203.1 GCA_027083075.1 Campylobacteraceae bacterium | reverse complement strand
GCATCTCTCTCCAATCTAATAACGAAACATTTCAACCAAAAGTTCGGAAAGCTCTTTTGCCTTCTCCTCGTCCAAATGCCCCAAACGCTTGATGATGCGTTTTTTGTCAATTGCTCTAATCTGATCCAAAAGAATGCGCCCCTCCTTCTTCATAAACGATATCTTAGGACGAAAAGAGAAATCAAAGCCTTTGCTTGTCATGGGTGCCACAATGACGGTATGCAATGTAGAGAACTCATCGGGCGAGACGACAACACAGGGTCTTGTTTTGCGGATCTCCGATCCGACCGTCGGGTTGAGCTTGACCAAAACGATATCGTAACGTGCAACCTGCATCTACCATTCCCACGTATCCAAATCGCTATCATCAAGCATTTCATTATCGACATCTTTAGCAAGAAGCTCCGGTTTCGATGCAGCAATCCGCTCTATCTCTTCGCGCCATGCTTTGCGTTGCACCTTATGTCTCGGCTTGAGCAACAACCCCTCATCGGTCACCACGAGATCGATTTCGTTGCCTTCGAGTTTTGCCTGCTCGATGATCGCCTTCGGGATACGTATCCCTTGCGAATTGCCTATTCGAATCAATGCAGCCATAAGCCAACTCCTTGTTGCTATCTGCGTAATTATATTGTAATCACATAAAGAAGTCAACGGCACCCCAAAATCTCGAAAGAGAATACTTTGAATTTGCGTTGTGCTCGCGTTTACGGGGTTTGCAGAAAATTGTGCAAGTGTGGATTCCGCTTCGCTCCATGAGTCGCACTTGGAAAGGGAGGAGCGTAAAACAAAAGCAAACTGCTTTGCTTTTGTAGCTCCGCACGACGCTGCGTTTATACCGAAGGTATAGCGGACGTCCGGGCAAACAACTATGCGAAGTCCGTGAATGCGATGATGATGCAAAGTCATAAATATCTATGGTGAGATTTGGGTTGTACCCCATTGAGGCATAAATGAAGCAGATATTGATCGCCGCAGACGGTAGCATCGCAAGAGAGTTTGTCGGTTGGATCGCCCGCAAACGCGTCTCCGAAAACCGCTATACCGTCGTAACGACCGATGAGACGATCTTGCAGATAGAGAGTGGCGGCGCTTTGCGGATCGTCGATGCGGATCCTACCTCATACGCACGTATAGAGCGATTGATGCAAGAGAGCGATTTTTCTCAAGCATTTATCGTACTCAAAGAGGTTGAGGATGCACGCTATACGCTTAAAAATATCCGCATGATCGATGCAAAGCTCTTGGTGGTTTTGCTCAACCAATGGGAGGATGAGCCTGTCGGACATGATGAGAGCAATATTATCTTGATCGATCAAAACGAGTTGATGGCGGCACACCTTTTCGACCATCTTCCTAACGTGCCGCTCATTGCACAAAATGTCGGACTTGGCAAAGGGGAGATCATGGAGATACTGATCCCCTTCGGAAGTGCATACGCCTACCGCCATGTCGGCTCTATCTTGCAGCGCAAATGGCATATCGCCGCGATCTATCGCGACGACAAGCTGCTCTTGCCGACCAATGCAACGATGCTCAAACCCAACGACTCGATCCTTGCCGTAGGCAAGCCGCCCGTACTTGACGGCGTCTATAAGGCGATCAACAAGCGCATCGGGCAGTTTCCGGAACCCTTCGGAAGCGATCTCTACCTACTGCTTGATCTTGAAAAAGAGAGCGAAACCGTCTTGCGCCACATCCAAGAGGCGATCTATCTTGCACAAAAGCTACACAACAAAAATCTCTTTGTACGCGTGATTAACCCCGGAGATTTTGCGCTACTGGAACAAATCCGAAGCTTTGAGAGCGAACGCGTTACCGTCATGACCGATTATGACGAGCCTTTGCTGCAGACGGTAGAGTTCGACATCTCGCATTACGATATCGGGCTTGTCATGAGCTGTGCCAAATCCTTCGAGGCAAGTGCCTTGCACAATCTCATCTATGCGCTCAAAAAACCGGTTTATCTCTTCGGAGAAAATCCGCTTTACAATGTCAAATCGTGCATCATCGCCGTCGAGGAAGAGGAGAAGATGGAGAGTATCTCCGCAACGGCATTCGACTTTTCCGAATCGCTGGCGATGGAGCTCTGTTTGTGCGATTTCGACCCCGAAGGGGATTTTGAGAGTAAACGGATTATCGTAGAGCACTTCGAGACCCTTTCTCAGATCTTTAATCATCCCATACGTATCGAACAGCGCGTCGCCAATCCCGTCAGAGAGATCGGCAAAATGGAGCGCGTGCTCTTGGTAGCACCCTTTGAACCGATCGAAGAGGAGGAGAAGCTCTTTTTCTTTCTTAAGACCAATGCGCGCGCCTTTTTGCTCAAAGAGGAGCGCCACCCCAAGCTTCTCATCCCTTATAGTCCACAAGAAAATGAGGGCGACTAAAGACTATCTAACGCGCTTTGAGCTACAATATTGTCCTACAGAAAGCCCTCGATGAAGGTGAGATAAAAGGCGAGACGGATGAAGGTTCCCATCGATTTGGCGCCATGTGCAACACGCGGCTATACGGTAGCGATAGAACCCTTACCGACACTGCGTTTCGACACCAAGGTCGCCATAGTGAGCAATCCTACCGTTGCGGGCTTTCATCTCGATACTCTTCTTGCCAAGATCGAAGCGCCCGAGGTCGAGACGATCATCGTGCCCGACGGAGAGGCGTACAAGACGATGGAGACGGTTGAGGAGATACTCGATGCGCTCTTTCAAAAGACCTTCGATCGCAAAAGCAAGCTGATCGCCTTCGGAGGCGGTGTGATCGGCGATATGACCGGTTTTGCCGCGTCGATCTATCAACGCGGTATCGGCTTTATTCAGATACCGACGACGCTTTTGGCGCAAGTCGATGCCAGCGTAGGGGGCAAAACAGGGATCAATAACCGCTATGGCAAAAACCTTGTCGGCGCCTTTTATCAACCCGAAGCGGTCTATATCGATACCGCATTTCTCAAGACACTGCCCGAAAGAGAGTTTGCCGCCGGTGTCGCGGAGATTGTCAAGATGGCGGTGATGTTTGATGCCGACTTTTTCGCCTTTTTGGAAAGCGTCGATCTTCGTAACGACAACGATGCTTTGCAAGAGGCGATCAAGCGCAGTGTCGAAACCAAGGCGCGCGTGGTAGCCGAAGATGAGAAGGAGGCGGGTATTCGTGCGGTGCTTAACTATGGACACACCTTTGCACATGTGATCGAAAACCGTGCAGGGTATGGTACGCTATTGCACGGTGAGGCGGTAGCGATCGGCATGGTGATGGCAAACGCCTTGGCACAAAAGCTGGGGCTTCTGGAAGCCGACGAGGCGGCGCGCGTCGAGAGGGTGCTTGAGCGCTACGCGCTGCCGGTAAGTTACCCGCTCAAGGATGCAAACGCCTTCTATGAGCAATTCTTTTTCGACAAAAAGACGGCAAACGGAACGATCAAGTTTATCCTACCGAAAGGTATCGGCGACTTTGTGATGCGTGACGATATCGCCAAGGAGACGGTTGTTGAGATCTTGCAAACCTTTGCCGAGGGAGAGCGATGATGCGTCTGCTTGCGGTACTTTTGCTTTTTTGGGTGCAGCTACTCTTTGCAGAAAGCAATACAACCGTAACGCAAACAAAAAACGATACACAAAAGCACGCCTATCTCTACCAAACCCTTCCCGAAAGCTTCCAAAGCAGACGTCAGGAGATCGAAGAG
>JALWQQ010000202.1 GCA_027083075.1 Campylobacteraceae bacterium | reverse complement strand
TCCGCTACGGCATCGTTCGCAATGAAGCGGAAGCGCTGCATAGCCTACATACGCTTTTCTCTACGGCCCGATAAAGAGCATAAAGACAAAAAGTGTAAAGAGCACTACGTGCAAAAAGCCCTCGAGCACATTGGTTTCACCGTCTTGAAAGTTGACAATGCTTACTAAAAGTGTCAAGAGTAGCAGTCCGATCTGCACCGGTGTCAGCGCCAAGTGTAGCGGCAGCTGCATCATATCGCTGACAACGATCATCGCCGGAATGGTCAAGAGTACGGTGGCAAGCGAAGCGCCAAGGGCGATGTTGACCACCGTCTGCATACGATTTTCCAGAGCGGCACGCACGGCGGTGATCAACTCGGGTGCTGCAGAGATGAGCGCTACGGCAACCGCACCGATCACCAACGGTAGACCGAAGTGTGAGAGCGTATGCGCCATAAAACCCGCCAAAAGTTCCGACAATGCACCGATAAGGGCAATATAGAGTAGTAGCATGATACTATGATACCATCCGTTGATAGACGGATGCGCTACGTGACTCTCGTCGCTCTTTTGGCTCTCTTTGGCGGGACGATACTCGAAAAAGTAGCGGTGTGTTTTAAGCTGAATGCGCGTAAAGACGATATAGAGCACGACAAAAATCGCCACGTTAAAATAGAGATAGCTTTTCAGATGCGCCGCATCGACAAAAGCGGGCATTACCATCGCCGTACCGAGGGCGACAAGCAACATCGAGATATAAGAGTTGGAGGAGTCGACATTGTAGGGCTGCTCACCGTACTTGATCCCCCCGACGATCGCAGAAAAGCCCAGGAGTCCGTTGATATCGAGCATGATGGCGGAGTAGACCGTATCGCGCACCAAAACAGGGTTGTGCTCGTGTAGGCTCATGATCGCAATGATGACAATCTCGACCACCACGGCGGAGATGGTTAAAATAAGCGTACCATAGGGTTCGCCAAACTTTTCTGCTAAAAGTTCCGCATGGTGTGCAACAGCGCTTGCGGCAAGAACGATCACCGCAAAGAGCAACCCGAAGCCCAAAAGATTTCCCGCTACGCTCTGCGAAAGCACGTGTTCATAATATCCAAGACCCATTAGTGCGGCAATAGCAAGAAAAAAACCATACTCTTTGAAGATTTTCATCGGTTATACACTCATGCCAAAAGATCGTCGAACGTAGCGTTTGAGGCGATGCGCAGTTTACCGTTTTTGTTGAGTCTAAAGCGATTGTCACCCGAAAGACAAGCGTCGTAAAATCGCTTTTTAAGCGCCTTTCTCTTCTCTTTGTCCAAGGGCTCGTTTTTGACAAAGCGCTTAAAAGAGAGCCATGCCGTCTCGTTCTCTTGTTCCACCTCTTCCGTTGTCGCCTCAATGGGTACAATCGCCTCTTGCGTCTCTTCTTTGTGCTCCAGGCGCCCCGCATAGAGCGAACGCATCTCGTTAAACGCCTCTTTAAGCAGCTCTATCTCGCTACGAAGCGTAGAGGCGATCTGCTGGTTGGACGCTTTAAGGTCTGCGATCGTCTGCTTTAGTACGGCAATGGTCTCCTCTTTAGCAGCCAAGAGCGCCTCACTCTCTTTGCTCTGCACTTGCGTGTTACGAGTGGGGGCTTTTTTCGTCTCTCTTTTTTTGCTCTCTTCCACCACCACATAGAGCTTACCGTCAATCTCTTTGGACTTCAGGATACCCTTTTTGATCTTGGCGTACACCGCTTGTCTCGAGATACCGAGACGCTTGGCATAGTCGGAGGGTTTGAGAAGGTTTTGCATCGCGCTCCCCGTTGACATTTTTGTCAATCATACCATAAGTGCAATGAAACTTCAGTTGACAGTCACATCAAAGCGTATAGTATGGCTTGCAGCAGGCAACATCGTGCCCAAATTCGCTTTGACGCTGTTTCCCACAAACGCACCCATATCGGCATCAACGGCATCGGTTTGCGGTGCTCCGTCAATCACGATGCTGCCCGGACTATAGCTTGTATTTAACGGAATGGGGTCATTCAATACGACATTGTTTGCACTACCGCTTGCCGTAGCACTATTGGTTACAACAACCGTATAACGCACTCTTGCACCCGGTATACGCTTGGGGTTAACGGTGCCGTTAACAGGGTCGGAGACAACGAAGCTCACCTTATTGATCGTTAAAGAAGGTGCGGTTTGTAACACGATGTGCGTTGCATCCAGATCGGTACCGTTAAGCGGATATTCGTTAACCATGCAAAGCTTTCCTCCGACTGTCGGTGTGATACTGAGGCGTATCGCGTCACCGGCGTTCAATTGATACTGTTGCATCAATTGCAGTCCGTTTATTGCAAATACGGGCACGATGGCACCGACATTGGGGATAGTAATCGTCTGTGTCGTACTCGCCACTGTTGTAAATACACCGGCAATACGAAATTGCAAAGTAATCTGTAGCGTTCTGGTTCCCGAACAACCGAAAGGAGAACGATAAACCGCCAAACGCATCGGCACCGGTCCCGAGGCAAAACGTACGGGTGTTGTCAGATTGGGCGTCGTGAAGTTGTAAGTTGTTCCCTGTAAAAAAGAGGGCAAATAGTACGCCGTCGTCACGCGCGTAGTCTGTAAATGTAGATTAGGAGGAGTGTATGGAATATAATGCACATAGAGCGGATAGGGATTGGCATACGCCGTAGCTATGGTAAACAGCATCGCTATCAACACTCTTTTTAGCATCATATCTGACCGTTTTGTTGTATTTTTATCACACTTTTTATTATACAACAAAATTGTCAACTCGGTGTTAGCACCCTTAACGCTGTGTGCCGTCAAGCACCGGTACAAAGAGACACGCCTCTATCTCTTCGCTACTGATGCGTCCTTTTTGTTTGTAGTATCGTGTGATGACATGGTAACCCTCTCGTATCTCGACGGGTGCTAACAAAATTCCCCCTTCCGCCAACTGCTCAAAGAGGGCGTCGGGCACCCTCTTGACCGTTGCGGAGAAGAGAATGCGCTCATAAGGCGCATACGCTTTCCATCCGCGCTGTCCGTCATCGAAACGAGGAAAGATATTGTAAAGCTCCAGCTCGCTAAAGCGACGCTTTGCCTCTTTCATAAGCGTATCGATACGCTCTATCGTAAAGACACGGCGTACGATCTTGCTAAGTATCGCCGCTTGATAACCGCTACCGCAGCCGATCTCAAGCACACTATCCACCCCTTTGAGCTCAAGATGTTGCGTCATCTTCGCAACCGTCAAAGGCGAAGATATCCACTGACTTGCGGCAAGCGGTAAGGCGTCAAGCTGATAGGCAAGATGTTTGAATTCTCCAGGAACGAAGGTTTCGCGATCTACGGCAAGAAACGCCTCTTTGACATGCGCATCAAGCGTAAAGTGCTTCTCTATCTCCGCTACCAACGCCTGTCGCCTGCGCTCACCGATCATATTTGCGATTGCCTCTCTTGCTTTTTGCAGGATTGTACCCAATAGGCTCTAAAAGAGTCTAATGTAGCGGCGCATTTTGATCACCTCTCGCAAATCCGGCGTGCCGCATATCAGCGCCTTCTCGTCATCTTGCAAGACCTCTCCGTTGGGCGAGATGATGGCGCTACTGCGCGCCATATCTGCATCGGCGGCATCGGCGACAAGGACATAGCACTGATTCATCACCGCCAATGCACGCGAAAGTATCTCAAGATGCGCCTTGCGCGCCTTGCCCCAGCGTGCCGGTATCAGCACTACATCGGCACCCTCGATCTGTTTCCA
>JALWQQ010000201.1 GCA_027083075.1 Campylobacteraceae bacterium | reverse complement strand
GGTTATCTCTTTTGCGATAAAACAATGCTGCAACGATACGGTTTTGAGACGCTTGAAGATTCGTTTGAGCTAAGCAACCCTATCACCGAAGAGCTCGATACGTTGCGCACCACTCTACTTATCAATCTTCTTTTAGCGGCAAAGCGCAATGCGCTTTATTCTATCAGGCGTATCCCGCTTTTTGAGATAGGCACGGTGGTCGATGCTAAGCGCAACGAAAAGGAGCGGATCGCCTTTGTGCTAAGCGGTGCCGGTGAGCCCGAAAGTGTTGCCAACTGCGGCAAGGCGCAAGATGCGGAGTTTGAAACGTTTGTGCGCCTTCTCGGTAGTGTTGTAGGGTCTTTTACGCTACACCCGCTTTCCGAGAAGCCCGAACTATTGCATCCGTACAGATGTGCCGAGTTGCACATTGGCAACAAGTGCTGCGGCATCATCGGGCAGTTGCATCCTGAGGTGCAAGAGGATTTCGGCTTGAGGCGCACTTTTGTGGCGGAGCTTGACATGGATGCTCTGCTTCCTTCTGCGCGTTGTGCACAAGCGATATCCAATTTTCAAGGTGTCTATAAAGACCTCTCGGTAGTCATCGACGAGACGATCGGGTACGACAAGGTCAGAGAGGCGATAGCATCGATACCTTCGCCGATCTTGAAGCGTTTTTACCCTATCGATCTTTATAGGGATGAGAGTCTGGGTGCACAAAAGAGCCTTACGCTACGGTTTTTCGTTCAGTCCGACGAGGGTACCTTGTCGGATGAGGCGATCGAGGCGTTGATGGAAGAGATATTAGGCACACTCAACCGTACATTCGGTGCAAAGCTGAGGTAGAACAATGAAGATAGAGTTGGCGGAGAGTCTTGGTTTTTGTTTTGGTGTGAAGCGTGCCATTGAGATCGCCGAGGCGCACAAAGGTAGCAAGACCTACGGACCGTTGATACACAATAAAGACGAGATCAACCGTCTCAAGGAGGGCTTTGGCATCTCTTTGGTACAGTCGCTTGATGAGATCGCCCCGAAAGAGGAGGTAGTGATCCGCACGCATGGTATCCCCAAGGAGGAGCTGGAGATATTGCGTTCACAATATAACCGCATCATCGACGCCACCTGTCCGTTTGTTACGACGCCGCAGCAGATTGTCGAAAAGATGAGCAATGAGGGTTATGATATTGTAATTTTTGGTGACCGTAACCATCCTGAGATCAGGGGGGTGGTAAGTTATGCCAAGGAGCCTGAAACAGCACATATCGTCTTGACGCCGGAGGAGGCGGAGGGATTGGTGACCAGAAGCAAGGTTGCCGTTGTCTCTCAGACGACTAAAAAACCCGAAGATTTTGCCAAAATCGTCAATGTTCTACTTAACCGATGCAAAGAGGTGCGTGTCTTCAACACCATCTGCAACGCGACCTTTGAAAATCAAGATGCGGCTGCCAAACTCGCCAAGCGCGCCGATGTGATGATCGTCATCGGCGGTAAACACTCTTCCAATACCAAACAGTTGCACACCATTTGCGAACGCTACTGCAAAGAGAGCTATCTGGTGGAAAATGAAAACGAGTTGCAAAAGACGTGGTTTAAGGATAAAGCGCTTTGTGGCATAAGCGCCGGTGCCTCTACGCCCGACTGGATCGTACAAAAGGTGATCGCACGCATCAGGGAGCTTAGCGCTTGAGTGACGTACTGAAGATCGAACCGATCGGTCGTGTCGAAGGGGAGATAAGATTGCCGGGCTCTAAGAGCTTGAGCAATCGTGCACTGCTTTTGGCGGCATTGAGCAAAGGGGAGACGACACTATATAACCTCTTGCAGAGTGACGATACGCACTACATGATAGAGGCGCTTAAAGAGTTGGGCGTTTCTCTCGAGTATGATCCCGAGCATGCGCTATGCCGTGTAGTCGGTCGCGGTAGCGCTTTTGTGCACGATGAGAAGTTGCGGCTCTATCTTGGCAATGCGGGTACGGCGATGCGCCCGCTGTGTGCAGTGCTGAGCGCAGGGCAAGGCGAGTATGAGCTGACGGGCAACCCGCGCATGAAAGAGCGTCCGATCGGTGCCTTGGTCGATGCGCTTCAGGGACTCGGTGCCGATATCGACTATCTCGAAAATGCAGGGTATCCGCCTTTAGCGCTTCATGCGCACGGCTTGAGGGGTGGTGAGACGACGATCGATGCAACCGTTTCGAGCCAGTTTCTAAGCGCACTGCTGATGGCGGCACCTCTATCGCAAACGCCGGTTACGGTGAGACTCGAAAAAGACCCCGTCTCTAAGCCCTATATAGACATTACGCTTGATCTGATGCGACGTTTCGGTGTGCCGGTCGAAAAGGCAGAGGGGTATCGCCGTTTTCAAATCGAAGCGCCGCAATGCTACCGTTCGCCCGGGGAGTATCTGATCGAGGGAGATGCCTCTTCCGCTTCTTACTTTTTAGCCGCTGCCGCCATCAAGGGCGGATGTGTAACGGTATATGGCATCGGCAAGCAAAGTATCCAAGGCGATGTAGCCTTTGTCGATGTGCTTGAGAAGATGGGTGCCAAGGTAGAGTGGGGCGAGACGCATGTGACGGTGTGTCGTGCCGAGAAGCTCAAGGCGGTCGATATGGACTTTAACCATATCCCCGATGCGGCGATGACCATCGCAACTGCGGCGCTCTTTGCCGAAGGAACCACCGTCTTGCGCAATATCTACAATTGGCGCGTCAAAGAGACCGACAGGCTTTCGGCAATGGCAACGGAGTTGCACAAGACGGGTGCGGCGGTCGAAGAGGGAGAGGACTATCTCAAAATCACGCCGCCGCAGAGAATCAAGCATGCCGAGATCGACACCTATGATGACCACCGTATGGCGATGGCGTTCTCTTTATTGGCACTCGATCCCGCATCAGTCACGATTCGCGATCCGGGCTGTTGTGCCAAAACCTTCCCCGAATACTTCGAATACTTCGAGTCTATTGCAAAACGCTCGTGAGAGGGTTTAAAATTAAAATAGTATAATTACGCCACTTACGAACCATTGCAAGGATAATTATGAGACCGGAAGACATCGAAATCGAAGAGGTTGACTTCGAAGCACTGCTTGAGGAGTCATTTAAAAAAGCGGAATCCAAAAACGACTTAGTCGAGGGTACGCTTGTTAAGATTGACGAGAAAGAGAACGTGGCGGTTGTCGATATCGGCGGCGGCAGAGATGCGACGATGAGTCTTGACGAGATCAAGGACGACGAGGGTAATGTTGCGTTCAAGGTAGGCGACACGATCAAGGTGCTGACGCTTGGGCGCGGTCGTATCTCATATAAAGCCGCGATCGCCAGAGAGGCGCTTAAAGAGTTTATCGAAGAGTACGATCCCGAGCAAGAGTATATCGTCGAAGGCGTCGTGACCAAGAAAAACAAGGGCGGCTATGTTGTCGATGTGGACGGCTTGGAGTTTTTCATGCCCCGCACCCTCTCTTACCTCTCTTCCAAGACCGATCCGATCGGCAAAAAAGTTAAAGCGTTGATCGTTAAGGTCGACAAGGAGAAATCATCTGTCGTCGTTTCTCGTAAAGCGCTAATAGAGCGTGAGCGTGCCGAAACGGAGACCTTGGTCAACAAGCTGCTTGAGAGCAAAGAGCCCGTGACCGGTACCGTGAAAAAGATCACCAGTTTCGGCATGTTTGTCGATGTGGGCGGTATCGACGGTTTGGTGCACTATACGCAGATCTCTCATAAAGGTCCGGTAAATCCTGCAAAGTATTTCCAAGAGGGCGACCAAGTG
>JALWQQ010000200.1 GCA_027083075.1 Campylobacteraceae bacterium | reverse complement strand
GTCTGGATCGTACCGACGGTACTGCTACTTATCTTACTGCTGATCTACTTGGCACTCAAGGATCTTGTACCGACACTGATCGTCTTTGCTACCCTTCCTTTTGCACTAACGGGCGGCGTCATCTATCTCTATTGGCTTAAATACCATATGAGCGTAGCGGTGATCGTAGGCTTTTTGGCACTACTTGGTATCGCCGCCGAAACGGCGATCGTCATGATCGTCTATCTCAAAGAGCGTGTCGCGCACTATCGTAAAGAGGGCAGATTGGATATGCCGCATCTAAAACAGGCGATCTACGAGGGGGCGGTACTGCGCGTACGACCCAAGATGATGACCGTCTCCGCCATCTTGGCGGGACTTTTGCCCATTATGCACGGCACGGGCGTAGGCTCTGAAGTCATGCAGCGCATCGCCGCACCGATGATAGGCGGTGTCATAAGCTCCGCTGTGCTGAGCCTCGTCGTAATCCCCCTACTCTACTTTATCTACGAAAAACGCAGAGTCGGCGCATAATCTTTAGTCGATTTTGCAGTGGCTCTTAGCCTTCGTTATCTTGATAGACCCAAAGTATGCAAGAGATAAGAAACACTCTAATTTTATCAATAGACTTAACGCTATATTAATAAATCGCTAACAAATCGCTAACAAATCGCTTGCAATTATTTGGTTAATATCACGTCGGTAGATGGGGGATGACAGAGAGAATCGCTTAATGACATCGGTCGACCTTTTTGCTCTCTATTGGTTTTTTATAAAATATCTTCTTACCTTTGCGGCTTTTATTATCTTTTTAAGTAGTATCGACGATCTTTTCATAGATATCTATTTTTGGTCATTGAAACTTTGGCGCTATTTTTTTATCTATAGTAGACATAAACCTTTCGATATCAATGACTTATACAAGTATGAAGAAAAACCTTTGGCGATTATGGTTCCCGCATGGCAAGAGGCGGGTGTTGTCGCGGAAATGGCGGCACTTGCCGCCTCTACTTTCGAATACTTCAACTACCACATTTTTGTCGGTACTTACCCTAACGATCCGGATACGCAAGCTGAAGTCGATATCGTTGTAAAGCGCTATACAAACGTTCATAAGGTCGTAACACTTGATCCCGGTCCCACAAGCAAATCGGATTGCTTAAACAATATTGCAATGCAAATTTTCAAATTTGAAGAGACAAATGATGTGAAATTCGAAGCCTTTATCTTGCACGATGCCGAAGATGTTATTCATCCGTTGGAGCTAAAGATCTTCAACTACCTTTTGCGCAAAAAAAAGGATCTTATCCAAGTGCCGGTGATACCCTTTGAACGCGAGTGGTATATGTTGACCTCAGGTCACTACGAAGATGAATTTGCCGAAGTGCACGGCAAAGATATGGTCGTACGAGAGCACCTGCTCGGTTTCGTTCCGAGTGCAGGCGTAGGAACCGCCTTGAGCAGAAGAGCGATAGAGTATCTGATAGAAAAGAACAAAGGCGAGGTTTTTGCGCTCGGAACTCTAACGGAAGACTATAAACTCGGTTTTGATCTCTTTAAGGCAAAAATGAATCTGATCTTCGTGCGCCTCTTTAAGGAACAATCGACAACGGTCAAAACACTGTGGGGACACGAAAAAGTTAAAAAACGAAAAATACCGATAGGGGTTCGAGAATTTTTCCCCGCAACTCTCCAAACCGCCACACGTCAAAAGTCCAGATGGATCGTAGGCATTGTCTTTCAGGGCTGGAAGCAGATCGGTTGGCGCCAAAAGGGAATCGCCACAAAATATTTTCTTTTTAGAGATCGCAAAGCTATCGTGACCAATTTTGCAAATCTTTTGGCCTATTTTTTGGTTGCCAATGTTATCCTTATGATGCTTTATGCCAATTTTTCAAAAACCTGTTGGTGGTTTCCAGAGCTCATAGAAGAAGGGAGCATGCTTTGGTATCTGCTGATTATTAACTTTTTTTTATTGTTAAATCGCATAGCTCACAGGGCGTACTTTTCATACCAAAACCACGGTGTACGCGGTGCGCTTTTGGCATTTCCGAGAATGATATGGGGCAACATCATCAATATGATCGCTATGTGGCGAGCTGCCAAACAGGTACTTGGGGTCAAAGGCAATGTCAAAAAAGTCGCTTGGGATAAAACCACACACGATTTCCCTACTAAAGTGACCAGCGCCAAACATTTGGGTGAAATCATTGTTGAAAAAGGGATCGTCTCGAAAGAGACGCTGGATCGGCTCTTGAAAAAGCAGCGCGAATCTTACAAACCGATCGGCGCGATGCTCTTGGACGAAGGATTGATAGACGAGTGCGGCTTAACAAGACTACTCTCCGATATGTATCACACCGAGCCGATAAAATTAAGAGAAGAGATGGTCGACAACAGACTGCTACGAAAACTCGATAAGTACAAAATGGTGGAATATGACATCTTGCCACTAAAAAGCACTTCCGACGCTGTAGAGTTTGCTTCCGGCGGAAAACCCGTCGAAGTCACTACAAAACTTGCCAAGGAACAACTCGGCGCAAAAAACGTCAAGGTCAAAATCGCACCGCAATCCGCAATCGATAGGCTACAAAACAAACTACTCTTTCCCAAACTCGGACATCAAGACTTTTTACATCTAAAGAAGGTGTTACAATACAAAATGCTGCCCACAGAGATGATACCGACGATACTCGAGACAACGCTCGAACAACGGAAAGCCTTTGTAGACGTATGTCGTAGCTATGGATTTTTGCCGGGAGATCAACTAAAAAGGATCGCCGCATGAGATATCTTCTACCCTACATCCTCTCAACACTACTATTGCAGGCAAGTCTTTTTGAACGTGCAGGAAAAGAGATCAAACATTTTAGAGTCTATCCGCGATATCAAAAAGCACAACAATACATTGCCTCGGGAGCCTTGAAAAAAGCGGAATTGCTACTCAAAGAAGCTCTCTCTATCGATCCCGAAAACGAAAAAGTAGCGAAATTGCTGGTGCACGTATGTTTATATGACGGAAACTACGGCTGTGTCAATCGACACATCACCGCAGTAAAGTCAAACGACGAACGACACTATATCGAAACATATATCGCATACAAGCGCCACAGATGCTCTACGGCTATCGGGCTTATAGAGAAGATGTCAAATGTGCGCAGTAAGAAGAGGCGCCGATTTCTCAAGGGGATTCTACTCGAATGTGCAACAAAGGGCAAGGATAAGCAGACGCGCAACAAGGCGCTGCGGCTCTATACTGCTCATTTTATGCGTCGATTGTGTAACAAGGAGAGTGTCGGACTGATCTCTACACTTCTTGAAAAAGAGCACTTTTCATCGGCAAAGTCTCATATTGAACGTTTTATTGACTCGTGTGTCGGCTCTTGCAAGCAGCATGGCTTTTTAAAAGCACGCATTTGGATAGAGAAGTATCGTGATGCGGGCAGGTTCGATACCGCATGGAATTTGGCAAAACGCCTCCCCGAATGTGTCGAACGGAAACGCTTGCAACTCTCGATCGCGGAGGCGGAAGACAGCAAGAAAAACGCCGAAACACTGCTGAAGGAAATCTATGCCGATACCGGCAAAAAAGAGGATTTCAAACGACTGGCATACCTCTACCAAAGCGATGGGAAAAGCGATCGTCTCGAAGCGATATATCTCCAACGTTATGCGGCGCACCCGTCGGTAAAACTTATGAAAGAGATACTCTACCTCAAAGAGAAACACCCCCGTTTTTCACTCTTAAAACGATTTTTTCCTTTCGAAGGTCTACCCGATAA
>JALWQQ010000199.1 GCA_027083075.1 Campylobacteraceae bacterium | reverse complement strand
CGACTTTACCCTGAAGCAGTGTTCTGCTATCTCGATTATCGGCGGTGCCGACGGCCCGACCTCTATCTTTATCGCCTCGGCATTGGCGCCGGAGCTGCTTGGTGCGATCGCCGTAGCGGCGTACTCTTACATGGCGTTGGTGCCGGTGATCCAGCCGCCGATCATGAAGGCGTTGACGACCGAAGAGGAGCGCAAGATCGTGATGAAGACCGCGCGAAAGGTGCACCGCTTGGAGAAGCTTCTCTTTCCGTTGGTAGTCATCATGATGATCGCACTTATCCTGCCCGATGCGGCACCTCTGATGGGAGCATTTGCCTTCGGTAACTTTGCGAAAGAGGCGGGCGTAGTGGATCGCTTGAGTAATGAGATGCAAAACTCGCTCATCAACATCACGACGATCTTTTTGGGGCTCGGTGTCGGTTCGACACTGCAGGCGGACAAGTTTTTGGTAGCGGATACCTTGGGGATCATGGTGATCGGTCTGTTGGCATTTGCCGCGGGAACGGCGGCAGGTGTCATCATGGCGAAGATCATGAACAAGTTCTCTAAAGAACCCATCAATCCGCTTATCGGCTCTGCGGGTGTCTCCGCCGTACCGATGGCGGCGCGTGTCTCGAGTAAGGTCGGTTCCGAAGCGCGTCCGGGCAACATCTTGTTGATGCATGCGATGGGTCCGAATGTGGCAGGTGTTATCGGCTCTGCGGTTGCGGCGGGTGTGCTGCTCTCTATCTTTAAATAAGCGCATATAAAGAGGATACAATGCTTAGCAAAAAACCGAACGGTTTTGAGAAACTCGGTTTAAGAGATGTCAAAGAGATCTACTACAATCCAAGCTACGACGAGTTGCAGGCGCATGAGATCAACAGGGGCGAATGCAAGATCTCTACAACCGGTGCGGCGATGTGCGATACCGGTATCTTTACGGGGCGTAGTCCGAAAGACAAGTACTTTGTCGATCAGCCGCCCTCAAACGCGCATATCGCATGGGGCGAGGTCAATCAGCCTATCTCGAAAGAGATCTATGAGGATCTTTTCAAGATCGCTACCGATCAACTTTCGGGCAAGGCGATCTATGTTATCGATGTCTTTGCCGGCGCAAGTCCGTCGAGCCGACGCAAGATACGCTTCGTTACCGAAGTAGCATGGCAGGCGCACTTTGTCAAAAATATGTTTATCCGCCCGAGTGAAGAGGAGCTTGAAGCGTTTGAGCCCGACTTCACTATTTACAATGCTTGCAAAGCGGTGGATGAGAAGTATAAAGAGCACGGTCTTAACTCCGATGTTTTTGTAGTCTTTAATGTCGAAGAGGGCATCGGTCTCATCGGCGGTACATGGTATGGCGGCGAGATGAAGAAGGGCGTCTTTTCGATGATGAATTACTGGTTGCCGCTTGAGGGCAAACTTTCGATGCACTGCTCTGCCAATGTAGGCAAAGCAGGTGACGTTTGTCTCTTCTTCGGGCTTTCCGGCACGGGAAAAACTACGCTTTCGACCGATCCCGAACGCGCCCTTATCGGTGACGATGAGCACGGCTGGGACGATGAGGGGGTCTTTAACTTCGAGGGGGGCTGCTACGCTAAAGTGATCAACCTCGACCCCGAGTCGGAACCGGAAATCTACGGCGCGATCACCAAGGATGCACTGCTTGAAAATGTGGTTGCGGACGAGAGCGGCAATGTTGACTACAGCGATGCAAGTAAAACCGAAAATACCCGCGTCTCTTATCCGATCGAACATATCAAAAACCGCCAACCCGGTCTTATGGCGGGGCATCCGAAAAACATTATCTTCCTGACTGCGGATGCCTTCGGTGTCTTGCCGCCCGTAAGTAAACTGACCAAAGAGCAGGCGATGTACTATTTCCTTAGCGGCTACACCGCTAAGGTAGCAGGTACCGAACGTGGGATTACGGAGCCGGTGGCAACCTTCTCGGCCTGTTTCGGGGAGGCGTTTTTGCCCCTACATCCGACCGTCTATGCGGAGCTACTCGGTAAAAAGATCGACGAGCACGGCGTGAATGTCTATCTGGTCAATACCGGATGGACGGGCGGTCCTTACGGTGTGGGCAAACGTATGAGTATCAAAGATACGCGCGCGTGTATCAACGGTATCTTGAACGGCTCTATCAACGACGCCGAGTTCGAGAGACTCGATATCTTCAATCTTCAAATCCCTAAAACACTCGAGGGTGTTGCCGACACGAAGGTGCTCAATCCCAGAAATACATGGGAAGACAAAGCCGCCTATGACGAGACCCTGCGTAAGCTTGCCGAGATGTTTATCGAAAACTTCCACCGCTATGACAACAGCGGCAATGAATTTGACTTTGCCTCTGCAGGACCGCAGCTTTAAGCTGCACCCCTTTTTATCGCGCTACCCTTTTTACACATCAATTGTGGTACAATATTTGCAAATACTCTTGCAAGGTCGTATCGATGTCTGTCTTTCAAAAACGTTTTCTGAAAGTCGCTAAACACTATGCAGCACTCAAGGAGTATAAATCCTTTATCGATAAACTCGATTTCTCTTTCGGTATTGACGAGTACGAAGCCTTAAATGTTTCGCAAAGGGCGGTTCTTGAAGCGTATTTGAAGCGTTTTGCATCGCTTCAAGACTATTTGGGTGCCAAGATATTCGGCATGTTATTGGATATGGCGGGTAGATGAGCTTGAAGATGCCTTGGAGGATCTAAAATTTTGTGTTGAGAATTTTAGATATATGCAAGAGGTTGTCGAGAAGGTTTTTGCCTTTGCAAGGAGATATGATGAGAGTATCCCCCTATTTGAGAAGTGAGTTGAAGCAGGCTATCAAGAGTGCTTTCGGTGATGCCCGACCGATACTCTTCGGCAGCAGAGTGGACGATAGTAAAAGAGGGGGCGATTTCGATATCGCCATAGTAACGACGATGGATAAAAAGGCATTTAAAAAGGCGCGTATAGCCTTCCTTAAGTATCTTTTGCTTCGAGACTTGGATTTGCCGATCGATCTGATACATTATGAAAGTGCCGATACTTTGCTAAGAAGCGAGATCGATCGTGTCGGGCAACGACTCTAAAATACCCAATGCATCACAATGCCGGCGGCGACGGCGGCATTGAGACTTTTAACGCCTTCTTGCATCTCGATGCGCACTATGGCGTCACAAAGCGCCATCGCCTCTTCGCTTAGACCGTACTCTTCATGTCCGATGAGTAGTACCGTTTTGCCTGGCGCTTGAAAGTCTTTGAGTGCTTGGGCGCGTGGGGTTGCTTCGGCACCGACGATGGTGTAGCCCTCACTTTTAAGTGCTTTGATCGTAGCGATAAAGTCATCGGCGATATGGTAGCGCAACATCGCGATATGGCCGGTAGAGACCCGTACCGTGCGTCTGGTATAGGGGTGCGGTACTTCTGTACCCAAGAGTAATGCATCTACGCCGAAAGCGGCGGCACTACGGGCGATCGCACCGAGATTTTCCGTCGATGCCAATGCTTCCATGGCGACGATACGATCTCCAAGGGCGTTGTGGGGTGAAGGGGCAGGACGCTTTGCCAAGAGCATGCAGTGTTGATGCAGTCTGTGTCCGACGATCTGTTCGGTAACTTGCTTTTCGGCAAGATAGAGGGTAGGTATGTCGTGGAGTAAAAACGCCTCTTTATGCGCTTCCCATATCTCTGGCGTACACAGAAGGGCGACAGGGCGGACGCCCGAGGCAAGTATGACCTGACTCACGCGTATCGAGTCGGCGACAAAGAGCCCCTCCTTGGAGACGATGCGATCGCGCA
>JALWQQ010000198.1 GCA_027083075.1 Campylobacteraceae bacterium | reverse complement strand
CGGCACGATCCAAGGCGCCAACATCAAAAGAACCCACAAGAAGAGATCGTCCCCTTTGATGTTACCGAAGAGACGGAAGCTGAGTGAGATGATACGAGAGATGTGCGAAACGATCTCGATGGGAAACATCAGGGGCGCCAACGCCTTTACCGGTCCCGCGAAGTGCGCCAGATAGTGACCGACGCCTTGCGCCTTAATCCCTTCGTAGTTGTAGTACAAAAAGACCATGATCGCCAAAGGCAGGGTGACGTTGATATTGTTTGTCGGGGATTCGAAGCCGGGGATGATACCGAGTACGTTTGCCACAAAGACAAAAAGACCGATCGTCGCGACAAGCGGAAGATATTTGCGCGCCTTCTCCTCGCCGATGACATCTTTACCCATCGCAACAACGCCGCCGAGAAATGCCTCCATCACGTTTTGGACACCGGTCGGTACCGCTCTGAGCGACTTGGTTGCCAACTTTGCCAAGAGCAGAACAATAATCGCCGTCAAGATCAGGTGGGCATAGACCATACCGTGCTCACCGAAAAGCGAACCCAAAAAGGTAAATACGCCATTCATACAACCGCCTTTTTGAAAGATAATTTGCCGCGATTATAGCAGTTTCGTACTTATATGCTCTTGACCTATGCGATAAAGCGCAAAGTCGTATTTGATCGGATCGGTGCTATCGAAACGCCGCAAACTCTCGGTGAGCTCCATAACCGCTTTCATATCGCAACTTTTTCTCTTGAGTAGCCCCAAGTTACGCGACACGCGAAAGGTGTGCGTATCAAGCGGCATGAGCAGATGCGCCTTATCGACACGGCGCCACAAGCCGAGATCGACCCCTTCGTTACGTACCATCCACCGAAGATACATCATATAGCGCTTGTAAGTGCCGCAAGCCGAGAGTTTTTCGGGCGGCGGTATGCCGAGAAGAAAGCGATATCCGTCACTCTCGTACGGATATAACGCATAGAGCTTGGCGATCAAAACGCGCAATCCCTCGAGTACCGAATGCGCTTTGCGATACCCTTCGTAGAAGACAGATTCGATAGAGACTTCCATACCGAGCCGCCGTAGAGCGATAAAGAGCGCGGCGATATCTTCACCCTTCTGAAAACGATAATACTTTCTCGCCAGTGCTTTTTGTACGGTATCTTCATCGGCGTGAAGCAAAGAGAAGTCAAGCGTCTCCAAAAACGCTACGATCTGCTTGGCATTGCCGTAACCGAAGAGTGCGCACACCAAAGCGATAGTCTCGTCATTGTGACGAGAGGCAACAAGTAGCGGATCGGGGCGTGCATGGCTCAGCTCATCCGATCTACTGCGCTTTTGAACTTCGCTCTCCAGAAGAGACCGGATCTCAGAGGGTCGCATCAAAAAGAGAAGTGCTCACCAAGGTAATACTTGCGTACGTTTTCGTCGTCGGCAATCTGCGCACTCGTGCCTTCTGCCAACATCTCACCCTTGCGCATCACATAGGCTCTGTCACAGATGCCGAGTGTCTCGCGCACGTTGTGATCGGTGATCAGCACACCCATCTCAAGCTCGGTGAGCTGGCGGATGATCTGTTGAATGTCGATGACAGCGATCGGATCAACCCCTGCAAAGGGCTCGTCAAGCAAGAGAAATTTCGGCTCGGCTACCAGTGCACGCGCGATCTCGGCGCGTCTGCGCTCCCCGCCGCTGAGTCGAATCCCCTTGCGTTTGCGGATCGGTTCGATATTGAAGATCTCAAGAAGCTTTTCGATGCGCTCCTTGCGTTTTTGCTCATCCAGTCCGATCGCTTCGGCGGCAAGCAGAAGATTCTCCTCGACACTGAGATCTTTAAAGATGCTCGACTCTTGCGGTAGATAACCGATACCGAGTCGAGCGCGCGCAGAAAGCGGCAAAGCGGTGATCTCCTTCTCGTCAAGATAGACACTCCCTTCACTGGCGTCGGTAAGCCCGCAGATCATGTAAAATGTCGTTGTTTTCCCCGCACCGTTAGGACCGAGTAAGCCGACGATCTCGCCGCTTTGCACATATAAAGAGATGTCGTGCACCAGCGTGCTCTTTTTGATGCGTTTTGCCAAATGTTTCGCTTCCAAGGTGTGCATCGTTACTCCAAAAACCGATAGCTTCGACGATCGCCCTCACCCTCGATGGCAAGGCGATAGACTTCAAACCCGTAGGCGCGCAAACGCTCGGCAAGCGCGTCGCTACCCCACTCCACCAGATGCAACCCCGGCTTTTCGAGCTCTTCTAAAAGCCCCAAACGCGCAAACTCCTCCTCGTCGATGCGATAGAGATCGTAATGGTGCAGGGTTTCGGTGTAGCTATGTTGCAACGAGAAGGTAGGCGAACTTACATCGGCATCGATACCGAGTGCCGCAACGATCGCCTTGACAAGTGTCGTTTTGCCTGCCGCCAGATCGCCTTGCAAAAGCACGATCGCATCATTTGGCAGATACGCTACGATCGCCTCGGCAAGGCTTGGTAGTGAGCGTAAATCTGCCGTTAACGTGCGTTGCTCGTCGGAAAACTTCACCCGCTATGCCTTGCTTTGCAGTTTGGCGCTGAGCGTAACGATACGCTCAAGGTGCGCTTTTGCCTTGCCGCTTTCGATCGTCTCCTTGGCGATCTCAACCGCCTCTTGCAGATCGCGTGCACTCCCTTCGGCAAAAAGCGCATAGGCGGCATTGAGCAGTACGATATCGCGCTTTGTGCCCTCCTCGATCCCGTCAAAAATGTCGAGAATGATCTGTGCATTCACATCGGCATCCCCGCCTAAGATCGCCTCTTTGGGTGCAAGCTCAAAGCCCAGTACCTCGGGGTGGATCTCACCTTCGCTGACTTTGCCGGACTCTACATAGGCAAATGCCGTAGGCGCCGAGAGTGAGATCTCGTCCATACCGTCAAACGACGAGACGACAAACGCACGCTTGGTATCGAGTGCCAAGAGCGCATGTGCCATACGCCCGATAAAGTCGGGACTAAAGACGCCGAGAAGGTAGCGTTTCGCACCGGCGGGATTGGTCAGAGGACCCAAGATATTGAAGATCGTGCGATGGGGTATAGAACGGCGGATCGGCATGATGTGTTTCATGGCGGGATGGTGATTGACCGCGAAGATAAAGGTAAAGCCGGTCTCTTCGAGTAGCGTCACCTGCGCCTCGGTCGAAAGATCGAGCGATACACCCAAGCGCTCCAGCACATCCGCCGATCCGGACTTTGAGGTAATGGAACGGTTACCGTGTTTAGCGACATACGCCCCCGAAGCGGCAAGCAGCAAAGAGACGGTCGTAGAGATATTGAAACTGCCGCTCTTGTCGCCACCCGTACCGACCACATCGACGATGCACCCTTGCAGCGCCTCGGGTATCGGCAACTTACGCGAATGTGCGCGCATCACCTCCGCTGCTGCCGCGATATCCTCTGCGCTTTCGCCCTTCTCGTAAAGAGAGACAAGAAAATCGCGCGCTTCGGCTTCACTCATCTCATTGCTAAAAAGTCTTTCGAATGCTTCTTTTGCGCTACCCATACCAATCCTCGCATTTTTCCAAAGCATAGCAAAAAATTGCTAATCATCCACTGCCATAATCTCTTCTACATAGAGCTCTTTTTGGCTTTTGGGTATCGTTTTGGTAGTCGGTATCTGCAAGACGCGATAGCGCTTTTCACCCTTGAGGTAGCGAATCGTGATCTCATCGCCCGGCTTGACCTCTTTGGAAGCTTTGGCAAGGTTGCCGTTGAGATAGACAACGCCGCTTTTGAACATATCGGTCGCGACAGTACGGCGCT
>JALWQQ010000197.1 GCA_027083075.1 Campylobacteraceae bacterium | reverse complement strand
CCCTCGCATCTAAAGCAAACTGAAAAGAACTACCGAGTATCTCTATCACATACTTCTATATGTATGCTCCCTCGCTTCACGCGCACCGTTTGCCCAAATCTACAGCAAACTAAAGGCATTCGGATCTTCTAGCTCCCTTGTGCAAACATCCAAACACCATAAAGCGCGATTTGCTATAATCTTTTTAAAAACCAAATCTCTATCGAGAGATTTGGAAAAAGGTTTACGATGTGCATCCCCGCCTTTATCCCCTACATCCTTCTCGGTGTGGCAAGCGGTTTTTTTGTCATCTTGGCGATCTTCTATTCGCATCACTGGTCACATATGGCAGCGGCATTTCTTTTTGGCATCGCGCAGAGTCGCATCAAGTGTCCGAATTGTAAAAAATCTATCTTACAAGCACCGAACGGGTGGTATCTCTTTACTATACGTTCTACATGTAGACATTGCGGGTTTGATACGATGAAGTGCAAGGAAGAGGATGCGGCGTAGCCGATCGGGCTACTTGACCGCCAGTTTTTTCGCTTTGCGCGACTCCTCTTTTTCTAACGTTATGATGAGTCGTCCATCCTCAAAGCGTGCATCGACCTTTTCGGTATCGATACCATCGGGCAGCACAAAGCTTCGCGAGATGAGCCCGAAGTTGCTTTCACAGAGGTAATAATCCTCTCGTTTCACTTCGTTTTTCATCTTACGTACCGCCTTGACGGTAAGGATATTCTCTTCGATGCTCAGGTCGATATCTTCCTTTTTGACACCGGGAAGATCGACCTCGATTACAAAGGCGTCACTGCCCTTCTTCGCAAGGTTGGCAAAGGGTAGATGCGCCGCTACGTTTGCAAAGGTCTCTTTGGCGACCTCGACACCCTTTTCGACTTTCTCTTCGATGTTTTTAGCCACCTCTTTCGCTTTTGCAGCTACGTTGCCCATGATGCACCTCCTTTACTTAATCGCGATTTTTTTGACTTTGCTCACTTCTGCTTTTTTAGGTATCTTGATCTCAAGCACCCCGTCTTCAGCGTGTGCTTCGATCTTCTCCACGTCGGCATCTTCAGGGAGTGTAAAGCTTCGGTTGAACTTACCATAGCTACTCTCAACCTTATAGTACTCCTCCTCTTTGACCTCCTCGCGCACCTTTCGCTCGCCCGATATCGTTAAAACGTTATCTTCGGTCGTAATGTCGATATCTTCCTTTTTGACACCGGGAAGATCGACCTCGATATAGTATGCATCATCACTTTCACGCGTATTGACCGCGGGTGCAAAGGCAGCGATGCCTCTCTCGCCGCTTTGCGACTCGAGATTGTTCATGATCGCATTCAGCACCTCGAAACCCTTTTGCAGCTCCATCGCAGGATTGTATCGTGTCAACATCTTTGCCTCCTTCGTTTAAGATTGCGGCTTATTTCGCCGCCTTTTTCTCGGTCGGATTGACCACCTTGTCCGCAAAGGACTTCAACTTCTCTTTGAGACTCTTAAAGAGCGCCTCGGCTTTGTTGGGTCCTTTGATCTCTTTTTCGACTTTGTCGATCGTCTCGTAGAGCGCTTTATAACTTACGTCGCTATCGCTCACATAACCGAGTACCTCCGCGACCTTTAGTTGGTCTCTTGCGGATTCCAGATACTTCAGCGCCGTCTCCTTCTTCTCTTTTGCCATACTCTCCGCCGCCACGATCAGATCGTGCGCCTTTAATAGCGGCAGGGGTACCACCTGCGTCACCTCGACAAAAGTAGAGAGCGCGGTTGCAAGCACCGCCTTTGCCGCTTCGTTTTGACCATTGTGTAGGTGCTTTGCCGCTAATTTAAGCGCATCGGGGTAGGTACCCAGAGGCAGGTTCACTACCGTGATGTCGATCTCGCTCTGCAAAGCATTAAGCGCTAAGCGCGCCTCTTGTACCTTACCCTCGTCCAAAAGCTTGCGCACCTCTTTGAGTGCCTCTTTGGCATGCGCACTTGTGCCGACAAACTCACTGACGCGAACGACATTGTCGATCGGCAAGAGTTCGGGCACCTTCTTGGAAGCCAAAATGCTCTCAAGCTTACCCAACGCCTTTTCGATCGATGCTTTTGCCGTCTTGATATCGTTTTTGTCCAATGCCGCTAAGGCTTGGTGTGCAAAACCGAGCGAGTCGATCGCCTCTTGCACCAGCTTTACCGCCTTTTTGCGTGCATCCTCTTTGGCGTTATTGACCGCCACTTGCTTGATCTCTTGCGTACTCGCACCTTTTTTTGCCGTCTCTTTCGCATAGAGACCACCACTCAGTAGCAGTGATGCCACCACAGCCGAAACCGCCAATCTTTTCATTTCTTGACTCCTTGTCGTTCAGTATTGTTTAGTCTTTTTGGCTAAATCATTGAAATTATAGTAGAGTTTCGGGGGCAAAAATGCAACAAAAGTCACACTTTGAGAGATTTTTAGAGGGTGTCTATCTTTTCAAGAAGTTTGTTGGCATTGAGGATCTTCAGCTCTCTGTTTTTGACATCGATGCTGCCCTCCTCTTTGAGCGATTTGAGGTGGCGCTCCACCACATGGCGAACGGTACCGATGAGCTTGGCGATCTCACTATGAGAAAGCCCTTCTAAGATATTGTAACGAAAGATATCGGTAGGATCGAGATTTTTGAGCAAAAGTTTAATGAGTCTATCGGAGGTCGAATAGAGCGCCATTTCGTTTGCGATCTCTTCGATATGGCGCATCTGCTTGGCGATGTAGGGAAAGAGGCGTTTGCGAAACTCCGGATTTTTATCGACCATCTCACGCACCATCGCCATTGGCAGACGCAGTACCTCTCCGGGCTCCAAACCTTCGTAGATCACATCATGCGGTTCGCCGTCAAGCAAGACGAAGATGTCGAACATATCCCCCGCACGAAAGATAAAAATGGTTTGCTCCTTGGCATTGTCGAGGTTGAGTTGGTAGTTTTTGATCTTGCCCGATCGTACGATGTAAAAATGCTCTAGCAGATCATCACCGCCAAAGAGCGCTTCACCTTTTCCGAAACGTATCGTCTTGCCAAAACGCACGATATCGCTTCTCATGGTCGGCTCAACGGCAACGAGTGTTTGCAGCGTATCGTTTTCGGGCATAGATTCTCCTTTTTCGGTAGGTTTTTATTGTAGCACAGCGCTTTTAATCTTATGCTATAATCGCAAGAAAAAAGAGAGTAAGCGTGAGCAAACGCCTAATCGCACAAAATAAAAAAGCCAGACACGAATATGAGATCCTCGAAACCTTCGAAGCCGGCATCGTGCTTAGCGGTAGCGAAGTCAAAGCGTTACGCTTGGGGCGCGCCAACCTCAACGACAGCTACTGTCGCTTTATCAAAGGCGAACTCTTTTTGCTAAATGCGCATATCGCACAACTCGAAACCACCAATCGACACTTTGCGCCCGACTCGCGCGCACCACGCAAACTGTTGCTTCACAAAAAAGAGCTACTCAAACTCCAAGGCAAAGTTAACAAAGAGGGGCTGACGATCGTGCCGCTCAAGCTCTACTTTAACGCCCGTAACCTCGCCAAGGTACAGATCGCCCTAGCGCGCGGTAAAAAACTGCACGACAAGCGCGAAACCCTCAAGCGCCGCACGATGGAGCGTGAAGCGCAAAAAGCGATGAAAGAGAGGAGCTACCGATGATCCCCTTAGCACAACTGCTCAACACCTTTCCCGACTTCCGCGTTGGGACACACATTTTACTCTTCGAAGATTTGAAGAATTTTTCTCTGGATTTCGGAGGGTGAAATAGGGATAAGCTCCCCGTCGATTCTTACCGCTAAAAAATGT
>JALWQQ010000196.1 GCA_027083075.1 Campylobacteraceae bacterium | reverse complement strand
GTGTTGAAGAAGTTTATCAACAAAGTGATGTGGGACGGCAAAAAGAGCATTGCGCAGACGATCGTCTACAATGCTTTGAAGCGTATCGAATCGAAAACGGGTGAAAAGGGTATCGAGGTCTTTAACAAGGCGATGGAGAACGTCAAGCCTGTCATGGAGGTCAAGAGCCGCCGTGTCGGTGGTGCGACCTATCAGGTGCCGGTCGAAGTGCGTCCTGTGCGCCAACAATCGTTGGCGATTCGCTGGATCGTAGATGCGGCACGCAAGCGCAACGAGAGAACTATGGAAGAGCGTATCGCTAACGAGTTGATGGATGCGGCGACCGAGAAGGGTGCGGCGTTCAAGAAGAAAGAAGATACCTACAAAATGGCGGAAGCCAACAAAGCCTTTGCGCACTATAGATGGTAAGGAAGTAGAAGATGCCAAGATCACACAAACTCGAAGATGTAAGAAATATCGGTATCGCGGCGCACATCGATGCAGGAAAAACGACAACGACGGAACGCATCTTGTTCTACACCGGCGTCGAGCACAAGATCGGCGAGGTGCACGACGGTGCGGCGACAATGGACTGGATGGAGCAGGAGCAAGAGCGTGGTATTACGATCACCTCTGCGGCGACTACCTGTACATGGAAAAACAAGATGATCAACATCATCGACACTCCGGGGCACGTCGACTTTACGATCGAGGTCGAGCGCTCTATGCGTGTGCTTGACGGTGCCGTTTCTGTCTTCTGTGCGGTCGGTGGCGTGCAGCCTCAGTCCGAAACCGTTTGGAGACAGCGCAACCGCTACGGCGTACCCTCTATCGTTTTCGTCAACAAGATGGACAGAACCGGTGCCGACTTTTATGAGGTAGAGCGTCAGATCCGCGAGCGCCTCAACGGTAACCCCGTGCCCATCCAGCTGCCCATCGGTGCAGAAGACAACTTCGAGGGTGTTGTCGATCTTGTCAAAATGAAAGAGATCGTCTGGGACGCCGAGGCGGAGATGGGTTCGGCATACCATGAGCAAGAGATTCGCGATGAACTCAGAGAGAAAGCCGAAGAGTATCGTGAAAAGATGATCGAAGAGATCTGCTCTGCCGACGGTAACGACGAGTTGATGGAAAAGTATATGGAGGGCGAAGAGCTCACCGAAGAGGAGATCAAAGAGGGGATCAAGCAAGCGACTATCTCTATGCAGATCGTTCCGATGACGTGCGGTACCGCCTTTAAAAACAAAGGGGTGCAGACACTCTTGGATGCAGTAGTCGACTATCTTCCCTCACCTGTAGAGGCGGAGCCGATTCGCGGTACCTTGATGGACGATCCCGATACCGAAGTGGTTGTCGAGTCTACCGATGACGGTCCGTTTGCAGCATTGGCATTTAAGATCATGACCGACCCCTTTGTCGGGCAGTTAACCTTTATCCGTGTTTACCGCGGTAAGCTTGATTCGGGCTCATATACGCTCAACTCTACCAAAAATAAAAAAGAGCGTGTCGGTCGTATCATGAAGATGCATGCGATCAAGCGTGAAGAGATCAAAGATATCTGCGCGGGCGACATCGGTGCGGTTGTCGGTCTGAAATATACGACAACGGGTGATACACTCTGTGACGAAAAAGAGAAGGTGGTCTTGGAGCGCATGGAGTTCCCCGATCCGGTTATCTCTGTTGCGGTCGAGCCCAAGACTAAAGCGGATCAAGAGAAGATGAGTACGGCTTTGGCAAAATTGGCGGCAGAAGACCCCTCTTTCCGTGTACATACCGATGAAGAGTCCGGTCAAACGATCATCTCCGGTATGGGTGAGCTTCACCTCGAGATCATTGTCGATCGTATGAAGCGCGAATTTAAAGTCGAAGCAGAGGTGGGCGCACCGCAAGTTGCTTATCGTGAAACGATCCGAAGTGCTGTTGAGCAGGAGTACAAATACGCAAAACAGACCGGTGGTCGCGGTCAGTACGGTCATGTCTTCTTGCGTATCGAGCCGCAAGAGCCCGGCAGCGGCTATGAGTTTGTTGACGAGATCAAAGGCGGTGTTATTCCTAAAGAGTACATCCCTGCGGTTGACAAAGGTATCCAAGAGGCGATGCAGCGCGGTATTCAGGCGGGTTATCCCGTAGAGGATGTCAAAGTAACACTCTATGACGGTAGTTACCACGATGTCGACTCTTCGGAGATGGCATTTAAACTTGCGGGTTCTATGGGCTTTAGAGAGGGTGCAAAAAAAGCAAACCCCGTGATCCTTGAGCCGATGATGAAAGTCGAAGTAGAGGTTCCCGAAGAGTACATGGGTGATGTAGTCGGCGACATCTCAAAACGCCGCGGTCAAGTCAACGGTATGGACGAGCGCGCGGGCAACAAGATCGTCAACGCCTTCGTACCGCTTGCGGAGATGTTCGGTTACTCTACCGATCTGCGCTCTATGACACAAGGACGCGCAACCTATACGATGGAGTTCGATCACTACGAGGAAGTGCCGGCAAATATTGCGAAAGAGATCATAGAAAAGCGTAACAGCTAATCTTTTTGACAATTTGCACTCATCTTTGTGAGATGGGTGCAGTCACTTACTATAAGTAAGCTCCTTTACCCAGACCCACAAATCTAAATACAACTTGCCAAAAACCCTTGCAGCTTAATGTTGTACTCCTTCGCTTAAGAGCCAAAATCTACTACTGTCTTTGAATGTTCGCAATCTCTCCTAGACACCTTATCATTTATGCAACGTATAGCCTCTCATCGAATGCTACATCACCATTTCTAACTTTTGCGGTTGAATTTTATTCATGGATAGGCTTCTTTTGTGTTAGGTCTCTTGCGAGTTTATCTGACTTTTTATAGTTGTGAATTTAATTGTTTGGTGTCCGGTCATTGCATACATGACCTAATCAAATGAACCTTCAGTTACATAATAAAAATTTATAAAGAGAAATTTCCTGTTGCATCAATACTTAAGCATTTATTAAGTAATTTTTCAAAATAATTTAAGTTCAACCAATAAACAAAGGGGGAAGAATGAAAAAGAAATCCAAACTTTCACGTCGTGGTTTTCTTAAAGGTAGTGCCGCACTTGGTGCGGGTAGTGTAATGCAAGTAGGTGCCTTGGGGTTGGCTGTCGGCTCTTCCGGTGCCGAGGCTGCCTCATTGGGTAGTTCTAACGGACCGCTTAGCGATCCTGCATTGCAGCCGAAATTTGTAGAGTTGGCACCCAATGCTTTGTCGCCGAAGTTTAAGTATTTTCACAAGTCGGGTCATAAGCATCACAAGCATCGCCACCGAAAAAAAGCTAAAAAGCTCAAAATCGTTGCAGCGCAATATGTGCACAAAACAGGTCTGGTTGATGCTAACGGCAATGCACTTTTGACACCGGTTTGGGGTTACGGAAGAAAAAAATGGAATGTCACTTGGCCCGGTAAGACGATCGAGGTCTTTACAAACCAAAAGCTCAAGATCAAGTGGAGAAATAAGCTTGTTAGTGCAGGCACACCACTCCCGCACATTTTACCCGTAGATACCTCTTTTCACTGGGCGTACGGCATCCCGGGTTATACGCAGTACAATATCAACACGGACGGAGTACCCATCGTGCCGCATGTGCACGGTGCACATGTCAATACCAATTCGGATGGAAACCCCGAGTACTTCTTTTCACCAAACTTTAAGATAAAAGGTCCTCGCTGGGTACATAAAAATTATGTTTATGACAATACCCAACAGGCAGGTGCACTGTGGTATCACGACCATAGTCTTGGCATCACAAGATTGAATGTCTATGCCGGATTGGTTGGTTTTTATTTCATAAGAGACAATCAGGACACGGGTAAACTAAACAATCCGCTTGGACTACCTGCCGGTCCGTACGAGTTGGCATATGCGATACAAGATAAGATGTTTAAGAGCAATGGTGAGCTCTTCTATCCTGCGTATCCCAGTGATCCGAGTTATGCGGATTTTATCACTGCCAATGGTGTCAATTTGCCTGCCGCACAATTTCCCAATGGCGGTCCTACCGTCTTAACGGAGTTTTTCGGTGATCATATCGTGGTCAATGGTAAAATTTGGCCCAAAACGAACGTAGAGCCTCGACACTATCGCTTGAGACTTTTGAACGGGTGTGATTCGAGATTTTTAGGCATTCGTTTTCGTATCGTTCCCGCAGGTGCTACAACGATAAGTGCTAACGATCCGATTCTGCCATTTTGGCATATCGGTGGGGATCTCGGGCTTGCGGCGCAGGCAACACAGGTCAATCAATTGGTCGTAGCGCCCGCCGAGAGACCGGACATTGTTGTGGATTTCTCGCAGGTGCCTGCAGGCTCTCGCGTGATTATGGAAAATATTGCAGGTGATGCACCGTTTGACGGTACATTGACCACGGATCCCGGGTTTGATCCTGCAAATCTGTTTGCAAACAGGCAGACCGATAGGATCATGGCATTTGATGTCACGCAGCCACTCTCCGCGATTCCGGACAATTTTGATCCGACACTTATCGCACACTTTGCGGGTGTGACAGCGCCGGTTGACAATGTAAGAAAACTAGCTCTCTTCGAGGGACGTGATGAGCTCGGGCGATTGCAGCCTATGCTTGGAGTTGCCGAGCCTACAGTAGATATGGCGGGCAATACGGTCAACGGCTCTACTACATGGCATATGCCTATCACCGAAAACCCTGCACTGGGATCGACTGAAATTTGGGAGATTTACAATAACACTCCCGATGCACATCCGATACATGTGCATTTGGTGCATTTTGAGATCCTTAATCGTGAGAAGTTCCAAACCAACATTGTCAACAAGCCGATTACTCTACATAATGGCTCTACCGGATTGGGCGCGGAGATGCAAGGCATAACTCTTGTACCAAATACACTAAGACCTGCAGACCCGACAGAGAAGTGCCCAAGAGATATGGTGATCTGTTATCCCGGAGAGGTAACACGTATCAAAATGACCTTTGATAGACCGGGCAGGTATGTATGGCATTGTCATATTCTCTCTCATGAGGATCATGATATGATGCGCCCGTTGTTTGTCGGATAATGTAACTACTTACTTAGGTAGCGGTCAATCCGCTACACTTCCTACTGCTATTGCTATTACTTTTTGAGTATCGATCTATCTTTTGTGGCTAGCGTGTTGCGTGAAGATAAAAGGTGTTGAACATTGAGCCTATGCCATTAGGCATAGACGGATTCTTTGCCAAGCTCTTTGGCAAGCAGTGCATAGAAGAGGGCGCGGTATTTGTTGCGATTAGAGCTACCCATCTTTTCGCAGACTTTTTTGATGGCCGCATCGATCGCCGCTTCGTCGGTTACACCAAGTTTCTTTTGGGCAAAGTTTTTCTTGACCGTAGCTAGTTCGCTCTCTTGTGAGCAAGAGACTGTTTCACTATCTCTTTTGTAGATAGAGGGTCCCAAGCCGATCGTTACCTTTTCGATAAGTGCGTCGCTAAGCCCCAAACCTAACTTTTTCGACTCCTCTTGGTAGAGTGCGATCTTTTCGTCACGTTTACTCATTCTCTTCTTCCTTTTAGAAAAATTGATTGCGGACAAAATATTATAGCCTGTATTTGGCTTCGGGTCAACCTCTATAGGTAAACGGGCTCTTGTGCCGTCAAGACCCAGTTGAGGCTGATTTTGCGTCGGGTACAAAAATGCACAAGCGCTTCATAGGGAATCTTCTTACGTTTTTTGATCACGGCAAAGTAGGCGGCATCGAGTCCGAGCGCCTCCGCGAGCTCCTTGTCCTTGATACGACTACGCTTGTATTCGTACGCAAGTATGCGCTTGAGCCTTGCTGCGATGGTGTCGAAGTCAAGCATCTTGAGTGTGCCTTTTTTGCGGCAAGTATAGCGTAGCTCCTTGATGCAGAAAGAAAATATGTCAAAGTGTCATATCAACGTGTTTCACTGTCGATCGTGATCACCGTGTGGACATTGCCGCGAGGGTTGAAGTCGGCGATAAGTTTCATCTTGCGAGGTTTGAGTTTTTCATAAAGGGTATTATAGATTTCGTTTGCCGCATCTTCATGCGAGATATAGCGGTGCATAAAAGAGTTGATATAGAGCTTGAGAGCCTTGAGCTCTATGACCGTTTTGTCGGGTACATAGCTGAGTTTGATCTTGGCAAAATCGGGATAACCCGAGCGCGGGCACATGCACATAAACTCCGGTAGCTCGATATCGATCGTATAGTTTTCGGGATTGTTATTGGGCCAAAAGTTTTCAGGATTGTCGATCGAAAAGTTTCGTATCTCCGCTTCGCCGTATCTCATCGTCTTCCTTTTATCTAAGGGGATTGTGCTGTGCGATAAGCGCCTCTTCGCTCAAGATCGATCCGATACCGTACCCCTGCAGGTAGTCGATGCCTAAGCTCTCAAGCTTCTCTTTTTGTTTATCGTTATCGACCCATTTGGCAACGGTCAGTGTTCCCAAGCTTTGTGCCATTGTAACAAGCGATCGAAGCATTGCGTAGCGTGCGGTATCGTCAATCTTGTTTACATAGTCGCGATCGAACTGTACCATATCGAACTTGAAATGTTTGATATACTCCATCGAAGCATTGGAGGCGCCAAAGTTGTCGATACAGATGCGTATGCCTTTATGGCGAAAGGTCCGGAGTGTCTCAAAGTAGCCGCTGAGGTTATGGTGGGTTTTGCGCTCATAGAGTTGGATAATAAGACGAGAGGGATCGACTTCGTGCAGTCGTATTAGTTTAAAGAACGCCTCTTGAAACGACAGGGTGCGGAGCGAAAAAGGCGAAAGATTGAAAGTAAACGAGATGCTTTCATCTGTCAATCTCAATAGTTTTACGATCGCTTCGACCAAAAGCAGATCGTACTCTTGCCCAAGTCCCAAGCGGTTAAGGACGGGCAAAAAGGTGCGAGGTAAAATGAGTTCACCTTGAGTATCTTTGAGTTTGACGGCAAGTTCGTAGATATCGACTCTTTGACTCTTGGTATTAAGTAGCGGTCGGAAGCTTAACTGTAAGCGTTTATGCTGTAGCGCTTCTTTGATGCGGAGCTCGTCTGCCTCGACTTCGGAAGCCTTGCGCGTAATGCGATCTTTTTGTATGTCTGTATCAACCTCTTCAAAAACCCTTTCGTGCAGGTCTCTCAAGAGTATCTCAAGATCGCCTTGGGCATCCGTAACGACGGCAAAGGTGTAATCGACCTCAATATCGTCGATAGTGCGATTGTTGCGCATAAAAGCATTGAGAATTGCCTCGATATCCTCTTTGTTTTCTTTGAGTGCGATCAGAAACTCTGCACCGTAGCGTCTTGCGATGAGAGGATTTTTGCAGCCATAAGTGCTTAGATGAAGATCGAGGTTGTGTATAATCGTATAGAGTAGGTGGTCAACCTTCTCTGTCCTATAGAAGCGATTGATGGTGTGTAGATTTTTGACTACAAGTATCGCCAGCGTTTTTGGTTGGTGTGAGCCAAGCTTTGTAATAAAGGCTTTTTGGGTAAAACTTTGGGTAGTCTGATCGGTTAAGCTCTCTTTGACACTTAGATCGATTAAAAAGTAGTTGAAATAGACGGTAACAAACACGATGGCAAGTAGTATGCCGACGGTGTAAGGGGTAGGCTTGAGTTCATGTTGAGAAAAGAGCGTATAAAAGACCAAGCCCGCCAACAAAAGCACGGGTATGCCCGCCCGCATAGCCAACTTAAATCGACGTTCGCGCTCCTCCAGTTCCGAAAGTAACATCAGACATCCAAGTGTTTCACATCTTTGGCGTGGGTCTCGATGTAATGGCGTCTCGGTTCAACCTCGTCACCCATAAAGAGTACGAAGGTGTTATCCGCCTCTTCGGGATCGCCCACTTTGACTTGAAGCAAGACACGGTTTTGCGGATCCATCGTCGTCTCCCAGAGCTGCTCGGGATTCATCTCTCCCAGACCCTTGTAGCGTTGGATATAGGCGCCCTTTTTGGCACTCTCTTCGACCTCCTTGAAGAGCGCAAGTAGGTCTTTGTCTTTAAACTCGTCGGTGATGTGCTCTTTGATGCGCGCATAGATATGCGTCGCTTCGCTATAGTAGGGGTTTGTAAAGAGGGTATCATCAACGATCAACTCCTCAAGCCCGTCGTTCGTCTGCACAAAGTAGTGCAGGCGATCGGCTTCGATACGCTTGTTGAGGATGTTGTGCCCCAGCGACTTGATATAGCGTTCGATCTCTTCGGCAAGTTTTTGATTTTCCAGACCGACGATATCGGGGTTTTCGATGAGGTAGCGCAAGACCTCGACCAAAGCAAAGCGCTTTTCAAGCTCATGTAGCGTCATCTGATAGTAGCCGACGAGTTTAAAGAGTTCGATCAGATCTTGTTTGCCCATTGTTTCGCTCTCGATCGCATCGATGCCGCGCTCGATCAAAAACTCTTTGAGGGCTTTTTCATCCTTCAGATAGGTTTCGTTTTTGCCCTTTTTGTAGCGATAGAGCGGCGGCTGTGCCAGATAGAGATAGCCGTTTTCGACGATGGGGCGCAAGTAGCGGAAGAAGAAGGTCATCAGAAGTGTTTGAATGTGGCTGCCGTCTACATCGGCGTCGGTCATAATGATGATCTTGTGGTAGCGTAATTTGCTCTCGTCAAACTCTTCACCGATACCGCAACCGAGTGCGGTGATCATATTTTTGATCTCATCGCTTTTAAGGATCTTGTCAAGCCGCGCCTTTTCGACATTGAGGATCTTGCCCTTAAGCGGCAAGATCGCCTGAAAGACACGGTCGCGTCCCTGTTTTGCCGAACCGCCTGCCGAGTCACCCTCGACGAGATAGAGCTCGCTCACTTCGGGATCTTTGCTCTGGCAATCGGCGAGTTTTCCCGGAAGCGTACCCACGCTCATCGCATCTTTACGCTTGACCAGTTCGCGCGCCCGTTTTGCCGCATCGCGCCCCTTGGCCGCCAAGAGCACTTGCGCCATGATCGCCTTGGCTTCGATGGGATTCTCTTCGAGGTATTTGTTAAACTGCTCGGTAAAAAACTTCTGTACTAAGGGGCGCACATAGCTGGAACCGAGTTTGCCTTTGGTTTGCCCTTCGAATTGCGGCTCGGGAACACGCACGGAGACGATCGCAACAAGCCCCTCTTTACAATCTTCACCGGTGATCTTTACGCCTTTCTCTTTTGCCGATGCGTTTTTAGAGACATAGCTTGAGATAGAGCGCGTCAGTCCCGCTTTGAAGCCTGCTTCGTGGGTACCCCCTTCGGGTGTGCGGATATTGTTGACAAAGGAGAGGGTCTTTTCGCTGTCACTATCGCAGTACATCAATGCGATGTCGATCTCGATATCGTCCGCTTTGCCTTGGAAAAACTGTACGGAGGTAAGCGGTGTTTTGTTGTTGAGGTCTTCGACAAACTGCTTCAGCCCCCCTTCAAAGTGGAACTTCTCTTTGGTGCCGTCTCTTTCGTCTTTGAACTCGATCGTGATCTTCGGGTTGAGGTAGCAGAGCTCTTTGAAACGCTTCATTAAGATCTCTTTTTGGAAAGAGACACTTTCGGTGAAGATCTCGGGATCGGGCCAAAACTCTATCTTGGTACCTGTTTTGCGCGTGGTGCCTGTGATTTCTAACGGTGCTTCGGGGATGCCTTGCTTGAAGTGTTGTTCATGCACGTTTCCGTCGCGCCAAACGGTCAGATGCAGCTCTTTGGAGAGGGCGTTGACGACCGACACGCCCACACCGTGCAGACCGCCCGAAACCTTATAGGTGTCTTTGTCGAACTTTCCGCCCGCGTGCAGTACGGTCAGCACAACCGTTGCGGCAGAAATCTTTTCGGTAGGGTGTTCGGCGACAGGGATACCGCGCCCGTTATCTTCGATGATCGCCGAACCCTCTTTGGTAAGCGTGATCTTAATGGTGTCGCAAAAGCCTGCCATCGCTTCGTCGATGGAGTTGTCCACTACCTCGTAGACCAAGTGGTGCAACCCTTTGGTCGAGGTATCGCCGATATACATTCCGGGACGTTTTCGAACCGCCTCGAGACCTTTGAGTACTTTGATGTTGCCGGCACCGTATTCAGCCATATGCTACTCCCGTTTCAATTCTCGTAAATTGTATAGATTTTACCCAAATAGTGCTTGTGCACGGCTTGTCTATAGCAGCGTGTCGGGGCGAAGTTTGCGTGTCGTCTCCATATCCAGTTCGCTTGGCGAAACAAACGCCTTTCTCTCATAGGCGTCGATCGCATAGCGTCCGATCATCGCGGCATTGTCAGCACAGAAGCGTAGCGGTACGGTGTGGAGTCGTTTACCTGTTTCGCTGCAGAGTGCATCGAAACGGCTGCGCAGATAGGCATTGGCGGCAACGCCGCCTACCAAGGCAACATCTTCTATCGGCTCGCGCACAAAGAGCTTTTTGCACTTTTGAAGCAGGTGGAGCGCTACCGTCTTTTGAAACGAGGCGGCAAGGTTGCACTTCTCTTGGTGGGACATCCGCTCCGCACCCCCAAGTGAGGCGATGCTTAGGCGCACCGCATTTTTGAGCCCCGAAAGCGAAAAGGCGATCTCTTTGGCATTGCGAAGCGGTACGGGAAGCTCAAAACGGTTTTCGTCGCCTTCTTTGGCAAGTGCTTCGATGATGGGCCCGCCCGGATAGCCAAGCCCCATCATCTTGGCGCATTTGTCAAAACTTTCGCCTACACTGTCATCCATCGTCGTAGCGAGGATCTCCATCGTGTCAAAATCCTCTACGCGAACGACCATGGTGTGTCCTCCGGAGAGCAGAACGACAAGCATCGGAAAACGTGTCGCTTTTTCGATGAAGAGCGAGTAGATATGCCCCTTAAGGTGATGCACCGGGATAACGGGGATATCGAGAAAGGCAGCCAGACTCTTTGCCATAGCGATCCCCTCCATCAGCGTTACGCCCAGACCGGGACGGTTGGTGACGGCAACAGCTTTGATTTCGGGGAAATAGGGCTTAGTCTCTTCAAGCAGTTTGGGCAACGCCACTGCATGTAGTCTGCTGGCAAGCTCCGGCACCACGCCACCGTAACGGCTATGTTCGGTCTCTTGAGAGATCTTTTTATGCCATAGAAGCTTATAGGTGTCGATTTCCGTAACGGCGATAGAACTGTCATCGCAGCTGGACTCGATGCTGAGGATCATGAAAATCTCCTTGGGAGATTTTCAAGTGAAGAGTGAAGAGTGAAGGGTGAAGGGTGAAGGGTGAAGGGTGAAGGGGTTGGGTATGCGTTGCTTTGCAACGCTTTGATTAATAATAAGTGGATCTGTTTTTGGTTTTTCACTGTTTGCTCCTCATGCGTCATTTTTCAATAAAAGCTTTTCGAAGAAAAGCATACTGTAACTATTTTCTATTCACTCTTCACTGAAAAATCGGATAAGACCGATTTTTCTATCTCTTCCCACTTTCCAAATCCGCTCTCGGTATTGATATGTCCCGCATCATGCAGTATATGCAGTGCAGCATCGTAGTGTTCGGTGATTTGTTTGGCTTCGTCTATCTCGATCCACGGGTCGTTATCGGAGACAAAGAGTGTAACCTCTTCGGCGCAAAGGGTTTCGGGCATCGGCGCGGGGTAGAAGCTTTTAAGCACCTCTTCGGAGGTGTGCAGACTTGGCGGCGAGACCATAAAGAGGCGTTTGATCTGCGGTGCGATACGCATCTCGCAGAGCCAAAACCATAAGGTATTGGCAAGCGAGTGGCAGACAACCGTATCGGGACGAAAATCCTCAAGTGCTGCACGCACCTCCTTGACCCATCGGTTTTTGGAAGGGTAGTGAGGGTGTTGTATCAGCGGAAAACTCACCGTGCCGTAGCGCTTGGCGATCTCCATCGCCAAGTGTGCTTGCCAGTGCGGGTAGTCGCTACCGCCCCACCCGTGCAAGATAAGGACTTTCATGAAAATCTCCTTAGGAGATTTTCAAATGAGGAATAAGGAATAAGGAATGAAGAATTTCGATATGCGTTGCCCTGCAACGCTTTAGTTGTTTTCTTTCGGTTACTCATTGCTCATTACTCCGTTGCTCATTCGCACATAGTTTCTTACCTCTTCATCGATTTTGACAACATCTTCAATACTGCTTGGAACGACATCTTCAAAATGCTTATAGGCATCCAAAACGATGTCGCTCATACCGAAAAAGCTGCATCGCTCTTTTTTAAAGGCTTCGATAGCGACTTCATTGGCGGCATTAATAACGACGCCAAGATGTGGATGTTGCAACAGGTGTGTCTTGATCTGCCAGATGGGGTAGCGCCTCTCATCTATCGCTTCGAAACGCAGAGGTGAGAGCGTAAGCGGATCGGTTTCGGGTACGACGGGACTTTTGGGTTCGATACCGAGTGCCAAGGCGATCGGTAGCTTCATATCGGTACTTGCCATATGTGCTACGGTTGAGCCGTCCGTGTAGGCAATAAGTGCATGTACCGTAGAGCTGCGCTCTATCAGCGCATCGACGGCGGTGGAGTCGAAGAGCCATTTGGCTTCTAGGAGCTCAAAAAGTTTATTGGTCATCGTAGCACTATCGATCGTGATCTTGTCGCCCATCGACCAGTTGGGATGCTTCAGCGCATCGGCAAAGCTTGCCGTTTCGATCTTTTCGAGTTCCCAGTCTCTGAAGGCGCCGCCGCTTGCGGTGATGTAGAGTTTGCGAAACTCTTTCCCGTTCATCAGATAGCGCAAGGCGAAGTGTTCGCTATCGACAGGGATGATGTGCGAGGTGTCGATCAGCATACCGCCGGCTACCAGCGACTCTTTGTTGGCAAGGGCAATGCGTTTGCCTGCTTCGATCGCTTTGAGGGTAGGCAAGAGTCCCGCAAAACCGACAAGTGCGTTGAGCACGATCTCGCTTTGGCTCTCTTCGATCAGTGAGAGTATTCCCTCTGTGCCGCTGCGCACATCGTTGTGTGCCACCTTGCGTGCATCTGCAGCATCGGCGATGGCGACCATGCGCGGATGAAAGCGTCGGATCTGTTCGTTGAGTAGATCGATATTTCTACCTGCCACAAGCGCTTCGACTTCGATCTCGTGTGCATCGCAAAGCGCAAGTGCATTGATGCCGATAGAGCCGGTAGAGCCGAGAATGACGATGCTCACGCAAAGAGCCTCACAAGTAGTGTCATGATCGGTGCGGCGAAGAGATAGCCGTCGATGCGATCGAGTATGCCGCCATGCCCCGGCAGCAGATCGCCGCTATCTTTGACCCCCGCTTGGCGTTTGAGGTAACTTTCGAAAAGATCCCCGAAGACAGAGGCGACGGCACTGAGTAACGAGACAATGAGTGCTATTGGAAGTGAAAGGAGCGTTGTGCCGTAAAGCGTACCGAAAAGGGTGGCAAAGAGCACCCCGCCTGCCACACCTTCTATCGTTTTATTGGGGCTGGTGTCGGAAAATTTTCGCTTGCCGATCGCCTTGCCGACAAAGTAGGCGAAGGTATCGGTAGAGGCGACGACGATCAAGAGCCATACGAGCGCCTCCATCCCCACCTCTTCGTAGAGTACTAAAAAGAAGAAGCTTGCCCCGAGGGGATAGAGGAAGGGTAGTAACAGTTTCGCATCGCTTTGGGGACGATAGGCGACGGTTGCACCGACGATAATAGCGGCGAGAAAAAAGAGATCTTCGGGATAGGGGTGGAGATAGGCGACAAGCCATAAGAGTAGCGCATAGAGATAGAGACTGCTATTTTTGATCTCAAAGAGTCGAAGCGCTTCATGAAAGGCGAAGAGCGCCACAATGCCGAAAAAGAGCCAAGTAAGCGTAAAGTTGTCCAAGTAGCCGACGGTTGCCACCACTACGATTAGCGCCACCGCCGTCAGAAGTCGTGTTTTTAGCATCGAAAGCAAAACCCCTCTTTTTGGAGCGATTATAGCATATCTACGCTCGTATCTCGATACCCTCTTTGAGTATCGCAATCGTACGGTACTTGTCGTACTCTACGTGCGCCCCCTCTTTGAGTTTGACAAATTTTCGTTTTGTATAATCAACCAAGTAGTTCCCCGCCTTGGCGGTACTGAAGTCGACACAGAGTTTGGCAGCTGCCTCTAAGAGCGAGTCGGGAAGCTGCTGTTTGTCGGTGCGGATGATGAGATGTGCGCCCGGTATCTCGCGTACATGCATCCAGATATCGTTTGCTTTTGCTGCTTCGAGGATCGCTTGGTTCTCTTTGGCATTGCGCCCGACGATGATCTTGTGTCCTTCGATCCAGAAGAGCTCCCCAAAACGCTGCTTTGCCTTTTTTCGCATCGCTTTGCCGCGTTTGGGTGCTAAGATCTCCAGTGTGTGCAGATCGGTTGCCGCTTCGATCGCTTGCGCCAAACGTTCGTAAAACGCCTTTTTTTCACTCAAATTGCGACGCTCTATCGCAAGATTTTTCGCTCTCTTTTTGGCGCGCTTGGCAAGGTTGAAGAAGTGCTCCGCCATCCGTGTTGTTTCGACCCCCTCCGGCAGTGCGATCGTTACGGAATTGCCTTCGAAATCCTCTGTTTTGAGTTGACGATCGTAGGGTTTGATG
>JALWQQ010000195.1 GCA_027083075.1 Campylobacteraceae bacterium | reverse complement strand
GAGCAAGCCGCCCCAAGAGGGCAAAAAGCAGCTCATCACGATGATGGCACCGGGCAAATTGGGGGCCGCCGAGGCAAGGCGACGCCTTAGTAGAAAAGAGAAAGATGCTGCACTTGCGGGCTTTTGGATGCAAAAAGAGATGTCCAAGATCCGCATCTCGGACAAAGAGGCGAAAAAGGCGTATAATCGCATGGTGGCGGCTGCCAAAAAAGCCAAAAGCAAGCAGAAGATCCCTCCGTTTAAAAAGATTAAAAACAACATCAAGGCACAGTTGGCGCAAGAGAAGATCGTGGCACGCTTGATGAAAAAAGCGAAGATCAAAGTCTATTGATCTTTGCCTTCGGCTTTGTTGCTTTTTAAAATCGTTTCACGAAACCGTTTTAAAAGTCAGCAAACGGAGCGAAGATGAAAGTACTCGATCATATCAACAGCGGCGTCGTCACCGGCGACGATCTGCAGACACTCTTTAAGATAGCCAAAGAAGAGGGCTTTGCGATCCCTGCGGTCAATGCGGTCGGCACCTCGTCGGTCAATGCGATCATGGAGGCTGCCAAGAAGGTCAACTCGCCCGTCATGGTGCAGTTTAGCAACGGCGGCGCGGCGTTTTATGCGGGCAAAGGGATCGATAGCAAGGAAGGTGCGGTGTTGGGCGCGATCAGCGGTGCACAGCATGTGCATCTTTTGGCGGAAACCTACGGCGTGCCCGTCGTACTGCATACCGATCACGCCGCGCGTAAGCTTTTGCCGTGGATAGACGCGTTGCTTGATGCGGGCGAAGCGCACCTCAAGCGTACGGGCAAGCCGCTTTTTAGTTCGCATATGATCGACTTGAGCGAAGAGCCGCTTGAGGAGAATATCGAGACCTGCAAACGCTATTTGGAGCGCATGAGCAAGATGGGCATGACGCTGGAGATCGAGCTTGGCATTACCGGCGGCGAAGAGGATGGTGTGGACAATACCGATGTCGACAACAAGCTGCTCTATACGCAGCCCGAGGAGGTGGCGTACGCTTACGAAGAGTTGATGAAGGTTTCGGATAAGTTTACGATCGCCGCATCTTTCGGAAACGTACACGGCGTCTATAAACCCGGCAATGTCGTCTTGCGCCCCGAGATCTTGGATAATTCGCAAAAATATATCGAAGAGAAGTTCGGCACCGGTTCCAAGCCGGTCAACTTCGTTTTTCATGGCGGTTCGGGAAGTGAACTGAGCGACATTCGCGCCGCCATCAGCTACGGGGTGATCAAGATGAATATCGACACCGATACGCAGTGGGCGTTTTGGGACGGTGTGCGCGGCTATGTCGATCAATATCACGCCTACTTGCAATCACAAATCGGCAACCCCGAAGGTGAGGACAAGCCTAACAAAAAGTATTACGATCCGCGCAAATGGCTTAGAGAAGGAGAGCTCTCGATGGTCAAGCGCTTGGAGCAAGCCTTCGAAGATCTCAACTGCCTGAATAGAAACTGATGAGAGCATATATGTCGTAGACCGCTTTGAGATAAACACTCGGGCAGTCGCAAACGGCTGAGCCGCCCTACGGAGTGGTGCTCCTTTGTCGCATTTATCTCAAAGCGTCCGGTCAAAATGAAATTGAATCTTCCTTCTCCAATTCAAACCGTTACCTTCGAAAACCGTGCCTTTTATCTCAAGCGCGACGATTTGATCCATCCCGACTTTTCAGGCAACAAAGCACGCAAGTTTTACTACTTCTTAAAGCGGGACTTTCCGCAGATCAAACGCATCGTCTCATACGGTTCGGCGCAGTCCAATGCAATGTACTCACTTTCGGTATTGGCGAAAATGAGAGGATGGGATTTTGACTATTACGTCTCTCATCTTCCACCGCTTTTACGCGACGATCCGCACGGCAACTACAAAGCGGCGATCGAAAACGGCATGCGACTGCATATCGGCAAGCCGCCGGAATCGTATGGTAGTGAAACGCTCTTTATTGCCGAAGGCGGCGCACAGGTCGAAGCGGAGGAGGGGATACGGCTACTTGCCGAAGAGATCGTCGCATGGCAAAAGATGCAACGCATCGAAAAGCTTAGCCTCTTTCTTCCCTCGGGTACGGGCACCACGGCACTCTATCTGCAAAAATCTTTTTGCCTACTCGGAAGCATGAACCGTGTCTATACGGTTGCGTGTGTCAAAGGTAGTGACGATCTTAGATGGCAGTTTTCGTTGCTTGAAGCCGACGAAGCCCTCTATCCGCAAGTGCTGGAGCCTTTAAAACGCTATCGCTTCGGCACACCTTATCGTGAGCTTTATGTATTGAGGCAAAAGCTTAAGATGCAAACGGGAGTAGCGTTTGATCTGCTCTATGATCCGATCGGCTGGCAGACGCTTTTGGCGCACATTGATTCGTTTGATGCGCCGATACTCTATCTACATCAAGGCGGACTCAAGGGCAACGAGAGCATGGCAAGAAGATATGTTGGGAATGGGGAATTGGGAATGAGGAACCGAGTTTGGTGAAGAGATAAGAATGAAGAGTTAAGGAGCAGGGGCTTTAGCCCCGTCTTTTAGTGAAGAGAGAAGAGATAAGAATGAAGAGTGAAGAGCGAAGCGTTTTGGTTGGCTTCTCTTGAGAAGCCTGCGTTGTAAAAAGCCCGTGGCGTTGGAACATAGCGGCAATATGGTATGATTGCGGTAAGAAAAAGAGATGAGGTTGAAGGATGATACGTATCTACAGAAGCGATGCGCCGAGTTTTGAGGCGGAGTTTGCCGAGCTTTTGGCGCGCGGCAAGATGGATATCGACGAGGTAAGCGGTATCGTGCAGGGGATTTTAAATGAGATCAGGCGCGACGGTAACGCCGCACTGCGTGCGCAGATCGCGCGATTCGACAGATGGGAGCCAAGAGACGATGCGGCGTTGGAGGTCGGTATCGACGAGATGCGCGCGGCATACGACGCGACCGACGAGAAGCTCAAAGAGGCGTTGCATTTGGCGTACGATCGCATCAAAGCCTATCATGAAAAGTTGATGCCCGAAACATGGATGCAAGAGGATGAGACGGGTTCTATCTTGGGGCAAAAAGTTTCGCCGGTCGATCGTGCGGGGCTTTATATACCGGGCGGCAAGGCGGCGTACCCCAGCTCGCTTTTGATGAATGTGATTCCGGCACAGGTCGCAGGTGTCGAAGAGATCGTCGTTTGCACCCCCGCACCCGACAACGAGCTTAACGCACTGCTCTTGGCAGCGTGTCACTTGTGCGGTGTGACAAAGGTCTTTAAAGTAGGCGGTGCATCGGCGATCGGGGCGATGGCATACGGTACCGAGACGATCCCTAAAGTCGATGTGATCACCGGACCCGGCAATATCTTTGTTGCCACCGCCAAAAAGTTGGTTTACGGCGAGGTGAACATCGATATGATCGCGGGTCCGTCCGAGATCGGCATTTTGGCGGACGATACGGCGCGCGCCGACTATCTGGCGATCGATCTGCTTTCTCAAGCGGAACACGATGAGATGGCAAGCTCTATTTTGATCACTCCGAGCGAAGCGTTGGCGCAAAGGGTGCAAAACGAGATAGAGCGCTTTTTGTCAACCTTGAGTCGCGAAGCGATCGCGCGCACATCGATCGATACGCGCGGGGCGATTATCGTGACGCGAGATATGGACGAAGCGATCGAGCTGATGAACGAGATCGCGCCGGAGCACCTGGAGGTGGTTACAGGCGATCCGATGGCATTGCTTGAGAAGATCAAGCACGCAGGCGCGATCTTTCTCGGCGAAAACACCCCGGAGCCCATCGGCGACTATATCGCCGGTCCGAACCACACCCTGCCGACGGGCGGTACGGCGAAG
>JALWQQ010000194.1 GCA_027083075.1 Campylobacteraceae bacterium | reverse complement strand
CCCGTTTCTTTACTTTAACTCTTTTCTTCTCTCCTTCTTCAAAATAAAAGCGATATCGCTTTTGAGATTATATCCCCACGTAATAAAACTTTGCTTACTTCTATTGAGCTATCTATGCAACAACCTTACTTTTACCATAAAGCAAATAGACTGCATAAACAAAGAGTGCGGCGACAGGTAGTACCAATGCGATCTCGGGCGCAACGATACCCGCAAGTGCAATGCGTCGCAGCCAAAAGAGCGTGCCCCAAATCGCCAATGTACTTGCAAGACTCATGGCGATAACCGAACCCATGCGGGTCATCCTGCTGTGAAAAGGCATCTTGATAAAAAGAATAATCGAAAGCGCTAAAGCGAAAAGCGGTACGACGGTTTGGACATAGATCAATGTACGCACCTTGCGACTCTCGAGCCCTTGCCTATGCAACAGTTGCCACATCAGCAATGCATCGGGTAACGTCAGCATACCGCCGCTTTTGTCGAAAGATTCGATGATCTTTGGTTTGTAGCCCTCCAGTGTCGGCAGTTGTGTATACCGTTTCGTCTCATACCCTATTAACCTTCCCGCATTGTCGTAACGGTGTATCTTTTGCACAGCATGCTTGGCGATCCAATGCTTTCCGTCAAAGTCTGCCGAAGGCGCCTTGAGTGTAAAAGTGACTTGATCGTGCTTGACCTCGAAAAGCGTCAGACCCTCTATATGTCCTTTTCCGGGATCAAGATGTTTAACATAGATAAAATTGTCGTTGTATTTAAAAAAAAGATCGTTGATATTGTAGTGTAGTGTCAAGTGATCTTGTATGGCGTTGGCACGTTCTCTGCCGTAAACGAAATCGGTAGTGTTGAGATAGACAAAAAACAGGTAGATTAAACCCATTACAAACAAAATGGGGCGTATCATCGCACGTTGACTAAAACCGATAGCATGTAGTGCCGTTTGGGTGTTGTTTCTGACGAGATGTGTCTTCATCACAATGATTGCCAAAACGATAATGATAGAGTTGAGCGTACCGATCCCCTCTTGCCATTTGTAGTAGATATAGAGGATATGCATATTAAATCCGGAGGGGAGCTTGTGCGACATTTGAAAATAGTCCAGCAATGCAAAGGCAATCGTCAACCCGAAAAAGAGTGCAAAAAAAGCGTAAAGATAATGCTTGGCGATATAGCGAAAAAAGAGGCTAAAAGCAAAGAGCGTTTTCACCGGCACACCCCGTCGATGCCTTTGAGCGTATAGCGCGATTTAAGCTCCTCAAGCGACAGATCGAAAAGCTTTTCGCACAGATCGGCGGCATATGCGATCCAAGGTGCGATACACGCCTCCTCTTGCGGTGTAAAAGCAGACAAGACATAGTCTGCCGTATCGCGCCCGTCCGTAGGCTTACCGACTCCCATGCGTACACGAAGGTACTCACGTCCTATCGCAGCATCGATCGACTTAAGTCCGTTGTGCCCACCGTGTCCGCCGCCACGCTTGAGGCGTAGCGCACCGAAGGGCAGATCGATATCGTCGTGAATCACCGCAATATCTTCGGCAGAGAGTTTATAAAAGGTCTTAACTGCGGCGACGCTTTTGCCCGATAGGTTCATATAGGTCAGAGGTTTAAGAAACAGGGTGTCGTTACGTTTAAAGAGTTGACCGTGAAAGCTTTTTTTGGAGATATCGACCGCTTCGTAGCGTTCGACGAGTACATCGATAAGGCGAAAGCCTATATTGTGACGTGTCTCTTCGTAGCGTGCGCCGGGATTTCCCAAGCCGACGAAGAGTCTCATCGCATTACTTCGCTTTGATCACACCACAAACGGAAACGTGAGGTTTATCCATGATCTTGGTATTTTCGGGCGGTGTAATATCACGCACCAAGATCGACTCGTCTCTATCAAGATCGCTGACGTCCAAGTCGAAGTTTTTGGGCATATCTTCGATCTTGCCGCGCACCTTCAAGCGCTTTTTGGAGATGATCAAGACACCCTTGTTTTTCAAACCTTTGGGTGTGCCGTGTGTTACAACAGGCACAAGGTAGTCTTGTACCTGTCCGGGTACCGCTACTTGCAAATCGACGTGGAGCACCTCACCGTGTACGGGATGAAGTTGATACTCTTGGATGACGACGTTCATCTCTTTGTCGCCTACCTTGATCGGAAACGCCAAGCTCTCTTTGTTACGCACCGCTCTGGTAAAATCCCCGCGCTTAAATGCGGCGTGGATGTTCTCTACGCCCTTTGCGTAGATGTTGGCGATTAGATAACCATCTCGTCTAAGCTTTTTTGCATTTTGCTTTCCGATACTCTCTCTAACAATGCCTTCCAACATCTTTGAATCCTTCGTGTGTAAAATAGATGCGGATTATACCGAAAAAGATTTAAAATTTACTCCTTCGGCTCCTCTTTAAGCATAAAATAGTCCGAATCACCCTGCTTATTGTCAACGATCGCGTCCTCTCCAACACCTTCGAGTTTGAGCTTCATATCGGCAGGATTACTTGCATAATCAAGCGCCGTCTGCGCACTAATGACTCCCTCTTTGAGCAGATCGAGTAGCGACTGATCAAAGGTTTGCATACCATAGATCTCTTTACCCTCATAGATCGCATCGGGGATCTCATAGTCTCTGTTTTCACGTATCAACTGCTCGATACGTGCCGTTTTAACCAGTACTTCGACGGCAGGCACCCTGCCGCCACGCTTGGTAGGAATGAGTCGTTGCGAGATCACCCCCTCCAGAACCGACGCAAGCGATAGCCTAATGCGGTTTTGCTCCTCCTTTTCAAACATCCCGATAACCCTATCGATCGTCTCTTTGGCATCAAGCGTGTGAAGCGTCGAGAAGACAAGGTGTCCGGTGTTGGCAGCATGCAAGGCGATGTCGATCGTCTCCAGATCCCGCATCTCCCCGACGAGGATAATGTCGGGGTCCTCACGCAGCGCTGCACGCAACGCATCGGTAAAAGAGTGCGTATCTTGCCCTACGGAGCGTTGATTGATCAAGCACTGTTTATCTTGATGTACGAACTCTATCGGATCTTCGATGGTGATGATATGTTTTTGTTCCGAACGGTTGATGATGTCGATTAGCGAAGCGAGGGTTGTCGACTTACCCGATCCGGTCACGCCTGTCACCAAGATAAGCCCTCTTTGTAGTTGGCTAAACTTGCGGATCACCTCAGGCAGTCTCAAGGTATCGAAATCGGGAATCTCGACGGGAATCACCCGAAAAACGGCACTGATACCGGTGAGTTGATAAAAGACATTGACACGAAAACGACTCTCGCTACCTAGGGTATAGGTCATATCGAGACTACGATCGTTGTGAAGCTTGCGCATCTTCTCTTCGCCAAAGACTTCGGCGAGCATCGCCTCGATCGTACGTGCATTTAACGGGTTGCGTCCTAAACTCTTGAGCTTACCATGCACCCTTACTCGAGGAACCGCATCCGCCTTGAGGTGTAGATCCGATCCGTCATGCTTGAGCATGGTCTTGAGCAGAAGATCTAACTTCTCTTTCATCTTCTTTTGATCCTTTCGGTCTATGCCAAACTATCCAACAGGCTTTTAAATGCCTCTTCAAAGGCATGCAGACCCTCCGACAGTAGCTCCTCATAGACGACATTCATATCGATACCGGCTGCCTCGATGCTTGCAAAGTACGCATCGATCTCCTCTTGTGCTATCGGCAACTTCGCTTGAGGCGCTTCACCGGCAACAAACGCCTCTATCGTGTGTAGCGGTGCGGTATTGACACTATGGGGCGCATAGAGTTCACGGATATAATAGTCGCTCGGCAGATGGTCTCCCTTGACACTCGTTGAGGCAAAGAGCGTG
>JALWQQ010000193.1 GCA_027083075.1 Campylobacteraceae bacterium | reverse complement strand
CCAACGCGTCGCTTAACCGCGAGATAGAGACCATCTACCTCATGCCGAGTCTCGAGCACGCCTTTGTCAGCTCTTCGGTAGTGCGTGCCATCTTGGCATACCGTGGCAAGATAGACCATCTTGTCCCGCCCGAAGCGCGCCATATGATCAAGGGATATCTCTCATAATGTATGTGCTATTTGAAGGCATCGACACCTGCGGCAAGAGTACGCAAATAGCGCGTATCAAGGCTTCGTACCCCGAAGTCTTGGTTACACACGAGCCGGGCGCCACCCCTTTTGGTGCCAAAGCCAGAGAGATACTCCTACAAGATACCTTGCACTCTAAAGAGGCGGAGTTGTTACTCTTCCTTGCCGACCGCGCGGAACACTACGAACGTGTCATCAAACCCAACAGAGAGAAACTTATCCTCTCCGATCGCGGCTTTCTCTCCGGTATCGCCTACGCGATGGCAAGCGGAGAGTTTGGCTTCGATACGCTACTGCAACTCAACCGCTTCGCCCTTCAAGGCGATCTGCCCGAGAAAATCGTCCTCTTTCTTATCGACGAAAGTACACTCAAGCAGCGAACGCAAAACAAGAGCTTGGACGGCATCGAAGCGCGCGGCATCAACTATCTGATGCGTGTACAGCACCATATGGTAGAAAGCGCCGAGAAGATCGGCATCGACACCCTCACGATCGACGCAAGCAAGCCCATCGAAACGATCCACGAAGAGATCGTAGGGTATTTGGGTATCTAATCGGTTTTTGGGGATAATATCGCACTTGATTGAAGGATAGCCAAAGATGATACACCCGTTACGCGGTATGAAAGATATACTTTTCGACGAGAGCCGACGCTTTTTGCACATCCTCTCCGTCGCTACCGAGACGGCAAAACGCTACGGATACGGCTACATCGAAACGCCGATCCTCGAAGAGACGACGCTCTTTAAGCGCTCTGTAGGCGACAGTTCCGATATCGTCAACAAAGAGATGTATCGCTTTATCGACAAGGGCGAGCACGATGTCTGTATGCGTCCAGAGGGTACGGCGGGCGTGGTGCGCGCCTTTATCAGTGCAAAACTCGATCGCCAACCCGGTAAATATCGCTTCTACTACCACGGACCGATGTTTCGCTATGAACGCCCGCAAAAAGGGCGCTTGCGAGAGTTTCATCAGTTTGGTTGCGAGAGCTTTGGCGAGGCAAGCGTCTATGAGGACTTTACCCTCATCGCGATGGTCAACGAGATACTGCAAACGCTTGGTATCGACGCAACACTCAAGATCAACTCTCTGGGCTGCGAAGCCTGCATGCCACCCTACCGAGAGAAGCTGAGCGGTTTTTTGGAGGCGCACCGCGCGGATCTTTGCGAGGATTGTCAACGTCGCATCGAGACCAACCCCATTCGCACACTGGATTGCAAAAATGCCCACTGCCAAACAGTACTGCAAGAGGCACCGAAGCTTAATGCCAACCTCTGCGCATCGTGCCAAGAGGATATGCAGAAGCTTCAAGCGCTACTCAAGCAAGCCGATATCGACTTCGAGATCGATCCGCACTTGGTGCGCGGCTTGGACTACTACAACAAAACCGCCTTCGAGTTTACGAGCGATGCACTGGGGGCGCAAAGTGCCGTTGCCGGCGGCGGTCGCTACGACAAACTCGTCTCCTACCTCGACGGCAAGGCAACCCCCGCAGTCGGCTTTGCGCTGGGCATCGAGCGTCTCATGGCGCTTGTCGAGCTTCCAGAGAGTGTGCGTGAAGGCTACTATGTCGGTGCGATGTGCGACGAAGCGATCGACACGGCGCTGCAGCTCACCATGAAGCTGCGCCAAAAAGCAAAAACAAGCTTCGAGTACACCTCAAAGGGCTTCAAAAGCCACATGAAAGCCGCAGACAAAGCCCAAGCGCGTTATGTACTGCTCATCGGCGAAAAAGAGTTGGAAGAAAAAAGCGTTTGGCTCAAAGACTTGCAAGCACAAGAGGAGCGCACCGTTTCGCTTGAGGAGCTTGAGGATTTGGGTTAATACAAAAACCCGAAGAGCCAAAGCGGAATTTTATTTCCAAATCCTATCTCGATATCGTCGGCTACGACAAAACTATCTTGAATATCCTTTATCTGCTTAAAGTCCTTCTTTTTGCCGCCGATTTCGAAAAGGTATCTATCGTCCACCAAAAAATCACCCTTTTGGGCATATTTTATAGTGTGTTCGACTTTGAGTTGCGATACGAAAAAACTTTCACGTAAACTGCCGATATTTTTATTGTTGCAAAGCACATTATATAAGTTGATATTTTCCAAGTAGATTTTTTCCGGTTTATTTAAAAGCTTTTTGTTTGCGAAATTTCCGCCGATGATTTCAATGAGATTTGCCTTTTGCAGATAGTAGAAGTAGGCATAGAGGGTATTTCTACTAATCTCTACACTTTTGGCAAGATTTTGGATATTTAACTGCATCGGTACATTAGAGCAGAGCAGATGTAGCAGTTTTCTTATGGTGTTGATCTTATCACTATCTACATGATAAATCGTGGCAATTTCACTATCTAAGATGATATTGATGATTTCGTTCAACCTCAAATTGTAACCCCTTTCGCCCTCTGTAAAAAACGGGTATGAACCAAATGCTTTATATGCTGCAAAATACGCCAACGGCTTTATGCGCTCTTTGATATTGTGTGCGATATCTTGATGGTTTTCTAAGACCTCTTGCAAATCCACAGCCTCTATTTCTATACCGCTTTTTATGGCAATAAACTCTCTAAACGAGAGTGAATAGAGTGTATAAAAAAGCACTCTTCTACTCAAATCGATTTTGGAATTTTCTATCTCGAGTGCCGAAGAGCCGGAAAATATCACTTTTATATCTAAAAAATCGTAGATTATTTTTAGCTCTTTTGCAAAATCTTGCGCTTTATGTATCTCATCTATGATGAGAAGTTTTCCGCCGTAGGCACTAAATGTTTTGGCTATTTCACTTAAAGGTTTGACGACATTGTCAGCACTAATATAGAGTATTTCTGATGCCGGCAATTCTAAACTTTTTGCAATTTGCCGAATGAGTGTAGTTTTACCCACCCCTCTTTGTCCCAAGATACCGATAAAGCGGGATTGGAAGTCTATCTTATCAAATAGGTATCGTTTAAATTCGGGTGTCGGTAGAGATAAAAAAAGCTCTGAAAATTCAAAGAGTTTTTCCAGATCGACACTTGACATCACTGTTCCTTTTCAATGCACTGAACATATTATAGCGTATTTTTTTCAATATATTGAAAATCCATATCGTAAATTTCAGTGCGGTACCCTTTATTTCCCCTCTATTGTTTTAAACGTTGATACTCGTGATGCCCGATTGAAAAAAGAGTTGGAAAAAAGCATATATTTGAAGCTTATCAAAGCGAAAGAGTAGCCTGTGAGTTTATCTCGAAACAATGAAACTGTTGTTTTCCTAAACTGCTACACAGAAATTAACTCTTGCAGTCTCAAGCCTTGCTATATTATCCATAAAACCTATAAACCAAACAAAGTAAAATTAAGTTATTTAATAACTTAAAGACTTTTATATTTACTATAATAACTTTCTAAGTTTGAATAAAGTATAGTTCTAAAACTACTATAAGAAAGGAGCATTCATGAAAAACTTAATTGAAACTATTATAAAAAATAGTAAAAAAGCCTACAGAGAGAGTATTGTCACAGAAAATAGTGTTTTGGAGGACATAATACTAAACATAATAACGGATGCAAAAAAATTATTGGAAATTTGTGAAAAACTTGAAAATATATCAAGTTCCAAACTTAAAGAATCTATGAAAAAACGATATACCTATGAACAAGTTAAAGAAATTACC
>JALWQQ010000192.1 GCA_027083075.1 Campylobacteraceae bacterium | reverse complement strand
CTGTGTACCCATCGCCCCGTCGATAACGAGGATGCGCGTTTGCATCAGTTGTTTGATAGTGTCCACACCTTTGCTTGCGATAGCGGATCCTTTGACTTTTTCGTAATTGTACCCAACTTGCTTTATAGCGCACTAAGCGCGGGGATGCTACCATAATGACGGGAAGGGGGCAAAGTTAAAGGATTATTATGACAAAAATCGTACGCAATATCATTACAGGCAAAGAGATCGTCAAGCCCGACCCCGTCGATGAAGAGGTGCCCTTCGACGGTGGCGTGATGATCACCGAAACCGATCCTGCAGGCATCATCACCTACGCCAACCGAAAGTTTCGCGAAATGACCGGCTATAGCAAAGAGGAACTCATCGGCTCACCGCACAATATCAACCGCCACCCCGATATGCCTAAAGCCGCCTTCAAGCAACTGTGGGATACGATCAAGAAGGGTGAGTACTGGGAAGGGTTTGTAAAAAATATGCGCAAAGACGGCAAATACTACAATGTTGTCGTTTGGATCAAGCCGAAATTTGACGATGAAGGCAATATCATCGGCTATATCGCGGGACGAAAGATCCCCGATCGCGATCTTATGAACCGCGCCTACAAGATGTACGCCGAGATGAAAAAACAAGAGGAAGCGGAAGGGGCTTAGAGCGCCTCTTTTGCCTTTTGAAGCGCTGCGATCACCTCGTCGATATTCTCTTTAGGGATATGCACTTTCCAGTCGGGCTCTTCGGCATTTGCCTGAAGTGCGATCCCGATGCTCGCTACCGGGTCGCTTCCGGGACCATAAGGCTCCTCGATCGTCGTTACGGTAATCTTACCGTTCTCTGTACCCGAGAGATGAAATTCCGCAATATCCGTCGCTTTACTACCCATCTTTGACTCCTTATTTAAGGTATTGTCTTAAGCGTAGCAAAGAAAGGTTAACCGTTGTCTCTTTTTCTCTTGATCAAACGCATGATCGCCGCTTGCATCTTGCGCCAAACCGCGATCTCTACGGCCGGAAAACCTGCATAGGTCTTGCCACCTTCAAGCGTCTTGGTAACCCCTGCCTTAGCCGCGATGGTGGTAAAGTCACCGACGCGCAGATGTCCTGCCGTACCGCTCTGTCCGCCCATGACGACATTGCGCCCCAGTGTTGTGCTGCCGGCAAGCCCTGTTTGCGCTGCCATCAGACTATAGGCGCCGATACGGCAGTTGTGGGCTACCTGTATAAGGTTGTCGAGTTTCGTGCCCTTTTCGATCACTGTCGAACCGAACGCCGCCCTGTCGATTGCGCAGTTGGCTCCGATCTCTACATCATCTTGTATGATCACATTGCCAAGTTGGTAGAGCTTGACGTGTTGACCCGTATCGGTATGAGCAAATCCGTAGCCGTCGCTACCGATCACCGTGCCGGCGTGAATCGTACATCGCGCGCCTATTTGCGTATCGTGATAAAGCGTGACATTCGGATAGATCAGCGCATCGTCGCCTATGCTTACGTTGTCACCAAGATAGACACCCGCCATGATCGTCACACGCTTGCCGATACGCACATTGCGACCGAAGCGTACACTCTCGTCGATGTCGCACCCCTCGCCTACCTCGGGGGGCTCGCTTTGTGTCGTAATCGTCGGTGCAAAATACTTAGTAGCGTAAGCCAAATGCAGGTAGGGCGTCTCGGTGATGATCGCGACCGTCTCTTTCGGCACATAGATACGGTAGCGCGAAGGAAGTAGTACGGCTGCCGCTTTTGTCGCTTGAAGCGACGCAAGGTAGCGCTCGTCATGGAAAAAGCTCAGATCTCTCTCGCCGGCGGCATCAAGCGTTTGAATGCCCGCAATCTCTCTTGGCTCTACGCCTTCGGCGGGCAATCCGATCGCCCCCAAGAGCTCGGAAAGCTTCATGTACCACCCCTATCGCTCGACGGCTACGACACCGCTTCGTACGATCTCGACGGGCTTGTAGCGTTTTGCCGCCTCGATAAAGTGGCGTACACGGAAAGGTTCGTCGGCAACCATGACGATGATCACCTCATCACTGACATTCATGATGCCGCCATTGTATGCACCCGCCAATGCTGCGATATCGGAGAGGCATTCGCTGATCGGAAACTTCGCCAAGACCATCTCTTTCTCTATCGCCGCTTCATGCTCGATCACCTTATAGACGGGGATAAGTTTGTGCAACTGCTTGATGATCTGCTCCATCACCCGCGCACTTCCGCTTGTCTCGATCGTGATATGCGACATACGCGAATCGGGAATCGGTGCTACCGTCAACGAATCGATATTGTAGCCGCGTGCGGCAAACATCGAAGTGATGCGTGCCAAGACCGAACTCTCGTTCATCACGATAACGGAGACAACCCTTCGCTCTTTGGTACTCATGCGTCGTCTCCTTTCTTGCTTTTGTCCTCCAAAGCGCTATCGCTCAACTCGGGCGTCGGTAGGATCATGTTGAAGAGTGCGCCGCCTGCGGGCACCATCGGCAAGACATTTTCGAAGCGGTTGACCGCAACATTCAAGAAGGCAACCTTCTCTTGTGCGATCGCATCCTCCAGTGCTTTATCGAATGCCTCTTTATTCGTAATGTCATAACCGACACCGCCGCACGCCTCGATCAGCTTTTTCCAATCGGGCTGATAGCTCAGATCGGTTTCCGAGTAGCGCTTCTCGTAAAAAAAGCTCTGCCACTGACGCACCATGCCTAAAAAGCTGTTATTGAGAATGACATTGATCACGGGGATCTTATACTCCGCCGCGGTGACTAACTCTTGGATATTCATCAAGATAGAGCCGTCACCGGTGATGTTGACCACCACTTTGTCGGGAAATGCCTTTTTGACGCCGATCGCCGCGGGCAGACCGAAGCCCATCGTCCCCAAGCCGCCCGAGTTGATCCACTGGCGCGGACGATCGAAGGGATAAAACTGCGCCGCCCACATCTGATGCTGCCCGACATCCGAAGTCAAAATCGCCCGCTCGCCAAGTAGCTGCCCAAGACGCTCGATTACCCATTGCGGCTTGATCACCTCGTCACTATCGATATAGTTCAAGGGGTGAAGCTCATCGTAACGCTTCAATATCTCGCGCCACGCACGGTAGCGATCGGGGTCTGCATCGTCTAAGAGCGGCAATAGTTCACTTACCACCTGCTTTACATCCCCGACGATCGGGTAATTGACATCGACCAGCTTGGCGATGTTAGAGGGGTCGATATCGACATGAATCACCTCGGCGTACTTGGCAAACTCACTCAGTTTCCCCGTCACCCTATCGTCAAAACGCGCCCCCAAAGAGATAATCAGATCTGTCTCGCTCATCGCCATGTTAGCAGCATAAGAGCCGTGCATCCCGAGCATGCCGATCAACTGCGGGTGCGCATGCCCCATCACCCCTCTTGCCATCAAGGTTTCGACAGCGGGGATTTGTGTCTTGGACGCAAGTGCGCGAATCTCTTCGCTTGCGTTAGATAGTACCGCGCCGCCACCGATATAGAGCAGCGGTTTTTTCGCTTTTTTGATCGCCTCCGCCGCCTTTTTGATCTGTCGCTTATTGCCCTTATAGGTAGGGCGATAGCTTGGGATATCGACACTCTCGGGATAGACGAACTCGCCCGTCTCTACCGTAATATCCTTGGGAATGTCAACCAAAACGGGACCGGGTCTACCGCTACGTGCGATATAAAACGCCTCTTTCAAGATACGCGGCAACTCTTCGATAGAGCGCACCAAAAAGTTATGCTTCGTACACGGTCTCGAGATACCGACGGCGTCGATCTCTTGAAAACCGTCCGTACCGATCAAAGAGGTCGGCACCTGCCCCGAAATGACCACAAGAGGAATAGAGTCCATAT
>JALWQQ010000191.1 GCA_027083075.1 Campylobacteraceae bacterium | reverse complement strand
ATCTTCAATTCAAGCGCACATGTCTCGTTGTCGATGAAAATCTGCGACGCCATCAGTCTATCGAGTAGCGGTGCCAACGAATCGATCAATTTTTTCTCTTTGGCTTTTAGCAAAACGCCTAAGCTTCCGATGGTCTTCACCCCGAAGTTTTGTGCAAATCGGCGTGCTTTTTTATCGTCGCACAATAAAAAATCGGCTTGTTTCTCTTTGTAAAGTATGATTGCTTCGCTTTCGCCTCTTCCCAAAGTCACATTCAGATTTACCGCAGATACGATATCCTGCACTTTGTCTTGGCAGTAGTCGGCTAACGCTTTCGCTTCACTCTTTCCCTCTTTGCATATCTCGTTATAGACGGCTCTTGGCACATACACTTCACCAAAAAGCTTCTGTAGTATATCGAGCTTGTCTATCGTGGCAAGTGCTATCAAGGCGGAACTATCGGCTACGAGTATCATATATCTCTCAATAAAGCAAGTTCGTTTTCCAACTCCTCTTGGTTGTAACGAATCACGGCGATACCGTTTCGAGCGCAAGCTCTCATAAACGCATACGCATCGAGATCGGCAAAGCTGCATGCTTGTTCAAAAGAGAGTTTTCCTTGTTTATAGAGCATCAAGGCGGCATCTTGCTTGATCGTCTCTTGAAGCTCTCGTATATCACTGTTTAATGTCATCGGTGCAAAATCCGGAATCGTAAGTGTTACTTGCATTATCTTCCCTTTATCATATCGCATCGCAAATCGAAACTATTGCTTGTTGCTCCCATTATACCATCTCTTTCTATCCGAATCTATTTGCTTGAGATATCATCTATCTTACAACTCTAATGTAATTTTCCGGACAATCGATATATAGCACAAATAGCCGTTGAGTCGAAGGATAAAGATCTTTTGAATGGGATATTTGTCTTGATTCGGATGGGACTCGATCCCCAAAATCTTCCTTTTTCTAAAAGATCTAACACCATCTCGAACGAAAGGTAACGCTCCAAAATTAGAAGCTGATTTTTCTCTTCATTCCAACGAATCGCTTTTTTCATATAGAGTGATTATACCATGTTGCAGTTATGTGGTCAATACACTTGCGCCGCTCTCTCATTCCGTTTCAAAAACGCCTCGACCGTATAGAACGATCCGAATACCAAGTAGTGCTCATCGGTACGGATAGTGCCCTCAAAAGCACGATAAGGCAATCCCACCTTTTTAAGCGCCGCTTCGATCGCTTCGATCGTCGCAGCACGTTGCGATGCGATGGGGATGATCTCCACGCGCTTTACTTTCGGTTTCAAGATGCGTAAGACTGCTTCGTAATCCTTATCGTCAAGGGAGTTGTAGATGAGCACCGTATCGGGTTGCATCGCGTTAACGATCGCTTTCGCCGCCAAAGGGTTGTGCCCCACATCGATACGGATATTCTCTCGCAAGGGATAGAAACGCCCGAAAAGTTCCAAAGTGTGCAGATCTTCGATACGATAGTCGATCCCCAATATCTCAAGCGCATAGAGCGCCGTTTTGGCATTGTCGATCAGGTACTCGCCCCACCCCTTCTCTTTAGCGATCTCATATAAGATCGTCGCTTCCGTATCGTCAAGTTGCCATCCGCTTACGTCAAAAAGCTCCGCGCCCTTCTTTTCGGCAATCTGCTTGGCTACCGCATAGACCGCCTCGTAGGGTTGCGTTGCCAACAGCACACGCTTTTCGATGCTACGCAGTTTCGTTGCGGCGATCTCCTCGATCGTCTCACCCAAAAAGGCTTGATGATCGATGCCGATCGGCGTGACAATACTAAGTGCCTTAGGAAAAACATTGGTCGCATCGAACTCACCGCCCAATCCCGCCTCCATCACGACAAGATCGCACCCTTCAAAAGCCGTTGCCGCCAAAAGCGTGGTATATTCGAAATAGCTCAGCACCTCACGCATCGCAGGCTCAAGCCAAGCGTAAAGTTTACGATGCGCCGCCTCCAAAAGCGCATCGGAAGCCTCTTTGCCGTTGAGCCAAATGCGCTCATTGAAGCGCAAAATATGCGGGGAGCTATAGTGTCCGACGCAACTGCTTTCACAATATGGGTCTGACCTCAATGACAATGCTTTAGCGTTGTCGTTGTGGGTCTGACCCTCTACTTCATCGCTTCGCAATACATCATCCGAGGAGATTTTCGATGGGGTCACTCCCGCAGACGATGCATTGTTGCGCAACACATCATCCGAGGACAGACCCCTGTACGCCAAATGCGCAAGGATGCGTCCGGTGCTCCCCTTACCGTTGGTGCCGACGATGTGTACGATAGGGGGCAACTTGAGATGAGATTTGACCTGCGCATACGCGCGCCAAATACGCTCGTGGTCAATCTGCTTATAGTAGAGCGGCTTACGATCCAAAAAGCGCCGGAGAGGCTCTATCTGTCGAGGCTTCACACTATTCCTTAGCTAAATCACTTTCACTAAACACCCTTCGGTTCCTCATTTCTCATTTCTCATTTCAAATTTCTAATTTCTAATTCTTCAGCACTCCCCGCATCACGGCATACGCCAAAAACTGATCAAGGGCTTTTTGCATCCCTTTTCGGATCGCTTCGATGCGCAACCCGGAAGAGCGAAGCGCACTGGCTTGTATGTCGGCCTCATCTACACTCACGATCTGTTTATGCGCTTTACCATGCGGTGTGTGTAGTGCAAAGTCGGCTCGAACACTCACGCGGTAGCGCGTAATATAGCCGTTGGTATCGTAGCTGAGCGGATAGAAGTCACTGCCGTTATAACGTACCGTGATGCTACTTTGTGCCTCTTTTTTCTCTGTCACCACGCTACCGAACCGTTGGTAGATCATGGTATTGATCGCATCTTTGATAAAGGGAGCGTTTTCGGGCTCGACAGGATCGACATCCACCTGCACATAGACCTTTTCACCAAAAAAACGGTGCAGGGTCGCTTTTGTCGGCTTATAACCGCAGGCTGTAAAGAGCAAGACCGACACAATGAGTAATGAGTAATGAATCATAAGTAGTCGGTTTCTCTTCTCTTTCACTACACCCTCGCTTCCGCTTACTTTGTTGGCTTCACGGCGATATTGACCAACTTGCCGGGCACGACAATCTCTTTGACGATCTGCATGCCTTCAAGCCACTTGGCGCCCGCCTCTTTGGCAGCCGCCAGTACCGTGGCTTGATCGGCATCGGCTGCCACCTCGATCTCGGTGCGCTTCTTGCCATTGATCATCACCACATAGCAGATGCTCTCTTGGGCAAAGACCTCCTCTTTGATCGCAACCGCCTCTTGTAAGTTTTGGCGCGCAAAGAGCGTGTCGCTTAGCTCCGTAGCGATATGCGGCACGATCGGCTCAAGCAGATTGAGCAAGATATAAAGCCCCTCGCTCCACACCTCGCCGTTCTCTTGTTTGTCAAGCGCATTGAGTGCCTCCATACACGCGGCGATCAGGGTATTAAACGCAAAGCTCTTTTCATAGACCTCGCTTGCTTTTTGCAGCGCCTCATAGACCTTTTTGCGCGCATACTGCGCCGCTTTGTCCAATGTGCCGTGATCGATCTCGGGCAGATGATCTACCGTGACTTTCGTGCGGCGATCGTAGAGCTTTTTGAGGAAGCGAAAGGCACCTTCGACCGCGCTATCGTTCCACTCCAGCTCTTTTTGCGGGGGCGCGGCAAAGAGGATAAAGAGTCGCGCCGTATCGGCGCCGTAGCGCTCGATCAAGGCATCGGGATCGACCGTATTGCCTTTGGATTTGCTCATCTTGGCGCCATCTTTGAGCACCATCCCTTGTGTCAGTAGGCGCGTAAAGGGCTCGTCGATGTCGTGATAGCCCATGTCGCGCAAGACTTTGGTGAAGAAACGCGCATAGAGCAGGTGCAAGATGGCATGC
>JALWQQ010000190.1 GCA_027083075.1 Campylobacteraceae bacterium | reverse complement strand
TCACTATTCTCTCTTCACTCTTCACTCTTCACTCATCACTCATCACTAAAATCGGTTCCTCATTACTCATTTCTTATTCTTTTGAGGTCAGACCCGCAACGATAACGCTAACGCATTATCATTGAGATCAGACCCTTTTGGTTCCTCATTACTCATTACAAAAGAGGGTTTAGTGCTCTTTTTCGTTATAATACGCCAAGACCGATTTACAGGAAACCGATGAAAGCTACCGAAAAGTTAAAAAATCTTATCGAAAATGAGTTGCTTCCCGATCTTGAAGCGGAGATCGATGCGCTCTTTGCCAAGATCGATCAGAGCAAGCAGGCTTCGGCGCAAGATAAAAGCGATCTTGAGGAGTTGCGCGAGATGCGTACAGAGTGTTTTGCGATCATCGAGGAGATCGGTCGCGACGAGATGGAAGAGTCGGAAGCTCAAGAGCTGCTTGACGAGCTTGTCGAGATCAAAACGGAGGATAATTAAGAGTAAATTTATCTTAATTGGTTATACTGGTTTGACAGTTGGTCTCACGGGGTGCCCGATAGGGCTGAGAGAAACCCGCAGAACTTGATCCGGGTAATGCCGGCGCAAGGATGAGAACCGAAGTGCTACTTCTTTTCTTATCTTCGCCAAATCCCCAAGACCTCAAAGAATTACTCTACAAGGACATGTGATGACGACATCCAAACAGCAGCAACTCTTTATGGCAAGCGAAGAGGTGATCACCCGCGATCCGCTTCCGGGATCGAAAAAAGTTTACGCCAAAGGCAAGCTCTACCCCGACATTCGCGTGCCGATGCGCCAAATCGCGCTTACCAACGGTGAAACGATCACGGTTTACGATACCTCGGGTGTCTATACCGATCCCGAAGTCGAGATCGATGTCACCAAAGGCATCAAACCGATCCGCAATGAGTGGATCGAGGCGCGCGGCGATACGGAGTTTTATGAAGGGCGCATCGTCAAGCCCGAAGATGACGGCTATCGTGATCATGCGCAGTTAGCCTATGTCATGGCAGGCGCCAAGGGGCTTTACCGCAAGCCCAGACGCGCCAAAGCCGGCAAAAATGTCACGCAACTTCACTATGCGAGACAAGGCATTATCACCCCTGAGATGGAGTTTATCGCGATTCGTGAAAACCAAAAATTGGAATGGACCAAAGCCTATCTTAATGATGCCGAACGCGAAGGACGCTTGCGCGGCGAGAGCTTCGGTGCCAACCTGCCCGAAGAGATCACACCCGAATTTGTACGCCAAGAGGTAGCAGCAGGGCGCGCTGTCATCCCCGCCAATATCAACCACCCCGAAGTCGAACCGATGATCATCGGGCGCAACTTCTTGGTCAAGGTCAACTCCAACATCGGCAACTCCGCTACCACCTCAAGCATCGCCGAAGAGGTCGAAAAGATGGTTTGGGCGACGCGCTGGGGATCGGATACGGTGATGGATCTAAGCACCGGCAAAAATATCCACACCACGCGCGACTGGATCTTGCGCAACTCTCCGGTGCCCATCGGTACGGTGCCCATCTACCAAGCGCTCGAGAAGGTCGGTGGTGTGGCCGAGGATCTCACTTGGGAGATCTTCCGCGACACGCTCATCGAACAGGCAGAACAGGGGGTGGACTACTTTACGATCCACGCCGGCTTGTTGTTGCATCATGTGCCGATGACCGCCAAGCGCGTCACGGGTATCGTCAGTCGCGGCGGATCGATCATGGCAAAGTGGATGATCGCGCATCACAAAGAGAACTTCCTCTATACCCACTTTGAAGAGATCTGTGAGATCATGAAAACCTACGATGTCACCTTCTCGCTGGGTGACGGGTTGCGTCCCGGTTCGGTGGCCGACGCCAATGACGAAGCACAGTTTGCAGAGCTCAAAACCCTCGGTGAGTTGACCAAGATCGCATGGAAGCACGACTGTCAAGTGCTCATCGAAGGGCCGGGACATGTGCCGATGCATATGATCAAAGAAAATATGCAAAAGCAGCTTGAGTGGTGCCACGAAGCGCCTTTTTATACGCTTGGACCGTTGACGACCGACATCGCACCGGGGTATGACCACTTCACATCGGGTATCGGCGCGGCGATGATCGGTTGGTACGGCACGGCGATGCTCTGCTACGTCACCCCCAAAGAGCATTTGGGCTTGCCCGATAGGGATGATGTCAAAGAGGGGCTCATTACCTACAAAATCGCCGCACATGCCGCCGACATCGCCAAGGGTCATCCCGGGGCGATCGCGCGCGATCATGCGATGAGTAAGGCGCGCTTCGAGTTTAGATGGGTCGATCAGTTCAACATCGGACTCGATCCCGAAAGGGCGCGCGACTATCATGACGAGACGATGCCGATGGAGTCGGCGAAGCAAGCGCATTTCTGTTCGATGTGCGGACCGAAATTTTGTTCGATGAAGATCTCTCAAGAGGTACGTGACTACGCCAACGGTAGCGATGCAGGGCTTGATCTGAGCTTCTCGCTTGACGAGATCGAAGCGGGTATGCAGGAGATGAGCGCAAAGTTTAAAGAGATGGGCTCTGAGGTCTATATCAAAGAGGAGCAGTAATCTCAAATTCGAAAGCAAGGATCGATGGTGAAAGTGGCGATTGCAGGTAGCGGTCTGGTGGGGCGTGTCTTGGCGCTCAATCTGCTCAAGATGGGTTGCGAAGTTACCTTTTTCGAAAAAGAGGGGCGCGACGGTGTCAAGGCGGCGGGCTTTACTGCTGCCGGGATGTTAGCCCCCTTTGCGGAACTGGAGACTGCCGAGTCGGTGATCTTCGAGTATGGCAAACGCTCCATGGTACTCTGGGGCGATCTGCTCAAACAGATCGGGCTCTTTGACGGTTTACAACTTCAAGGCTCACTCATCACTGCCCACCCGCAGGATCGCAACGATCTGGAGCACTTTATCGCCGCGTTACGTTTTAAAGTGCCTGAAGCCCAAGAGATCGAGACACTCGATACTCAAGGCATCGGTGCGATAGAGCCGCAACTCAAGCATCACGCCAAAGGGTATTTTCTCAAAGCCGAAGGACAGGTAGACTCACAGCGGTTTATCGCCTTTAGCACCACCTATCTCGAGTCGCACCCTAACGTAACATGGCATGAGTATACGACGGTGCGATCCCTGTCGCCCTACACCATCGAAACCGATAACGAAACACACCGTTTCGATTGGGTTTTTGACGCCCGTGGGCTTGGGGCGCAGGAGTATTTCAAAGATCTACGTGGTGTACGCGGAGAGGTGCTGTGGGTTGAGAGTAGCGAGGTGGAGATTTCGCGCCCGACGCGCCTGATGCATCCGCGCTACAAGATCTACATTGTACCGCGTCAAAACGGATGCGAAGGGATTGAGCTGGAGTACTGCAAAGAGTGCAAGATCGCTTCGGCTACGGGTGCCAAGCGTTATATCATCGGCGCGACGGAGATAGAGAGTGAAGATCGCTCACCTATTTCCGTACGCTCTTCATTGGAGCTGCTCTCTGCACTCTATTCGGTGCATCCGAGTTTCGGTGAAGCGCGCGTGGTCAATAGCGAAACCAACTGTCGCCCCGCCTTTCGTGACAATCTACCGCGCATCGAAAACGAAGCGGGATTGACGCGCATCAATGGACTCTATCGCCACGGCTATCTATTGGCGCCGGCGCTGGTCGAAGAGGCGATCGCCGAAGGGATCGCCAAACAACACAAACGTTGCGCATAGGAGAGAGGATGATCACGGTTAGCATCAATGGCGAGATCAAAGAGATCGAAGATGGCATGACACTCAAGCAGCTTCTTGAAATGCTCGGGTATGACAAAGGGGGCTTTGCCGTTGCGATCAACACCACCTTTGTACCGGTCGACCGTTATGCCGAAACGATCATAAACGATAAAGACAAGATCGACATCTTGGCACCGGTACAGGGGGGGTA
>JALWQQ010000189.1 GCA_027083075.1 Campylobacteraceae bacterium | reverse complement strand
TCTCGGTAGACCCCATAGTGGATTTGGCGCTTCGACTCAACCGAATTATGCAAGCTACTTGCGCACGAAATGCACTTTCAATTTTACACTCGGAAATGGTCAGAGCTTTCAGATCGATATTTTTCCAGAGACCGGGTATGCGACCATCGTCGGACAGCCCGACTCATAGTGCCGCTTTGTTTACCCCTTATTAAGCATCTTAAGTTATCATTAAGTATAGACACGTGTCTATAGACCATAAAAAAGGATGGATTATGAACAGAACCATTGCAGGAAGACATTTTGAATTAACCGAACCGATCAAAGCCTATATCGAGAGTGCAATTGACAGTTTGGAAAAGTATCATCTTGACATTATCTCCGTTGCCGTCACGATCTCAGCGGACGAGCGTAACGGTAAAAAGGGCTTTACCGTCGAGTTTGTGCTCAATATGAAAGATAAAAACACTATCGTCATTACCCAAAAAGACAAGGATGTCTATGCCGCCGTCGATCTGGCGATCGATCGCTTGCAGAAGTCGCTGAGACGTTATAAAGACCGCCTTAAAGATCATAAGATCATGAGCTTTAAAGATCTTGGCGAGGGTGCCGAGGCGGTCACGGAGCTTGATGTGGACGAACCCGAGATCGTCCCGATGGATCTGGAGCTTCATAAGCCGCTTGACTTCGATGAGGCGATCGAGGCGCTCAAGGCCGAGAAGAGGCGCCAATTTATCGTCTTTAACGACTATGACGGCAATATGCGTGTGATGTATAAGCGCGCCGACGGACGCTTCGGGCTCTACTGATGCCCGATGCCAAAACTTTAGCTACTCAGACTAAACTTTTCTTACTTCTTTCTTGATAAACATCACTTTTTTTGTTATAATCCGCCAAAACAAAGTAAGCAACTTATCGCAGGAGTGTAATGATGGCAAAACATGCGTTTCAAGCCGAAATGGGCGAACTGCTCAAGCTGATGACCCATTCGCTCTATTCGAACAAAGAGATCTTTTTGCGTGAGCTTATCTCCAACGCCAGTGACGCGATTGACAAGTTTCGCTTTTTGCATTTGACTGACGAGCGTTTTAAAGAGGAGGCATGGCAAGGCAAGATCAATATCAAGATAGATGAGGCGGACAACTCCCTTACCGTAAGCGATAACGGTATCGGTATGAATGAACAAGACCTCATCGACAACCTCGGTACCGTTGCTAGATCGGGCACCAAGGCTTTCTTGCAGCAGCTAAGCGGCGATGCAAAAAAGGATGCCAATCTCATCGGACAGTTCGGTGTCGGCTTCTACTCAGTCTTTATGGTGGCTGAGCGCGTCGATGTGATCACCAAAAAAGCGGGTGAAGAGCAGGCGTACAAATTTTCTACCGAGGGTACGGGCGAGTATGAGATCAAGCCGGTGATCAAAGAGGCACACGGCACCGTGATCTACATCAAGCTCAAAGAGGATGCCAAGGAGTTTTTGGACGCATGGCGCATCAAAGAGATCGTACGCAAGTACTCCAACCACATCGCCTATGAGATCATGTTGCACTATACGACTACGGAGTATGAGGGCGAGGGGGATGAGTGCAAAGAGAAAAAGGTTAACAAAAGCGAGCAGATTAACGAGGCGACCGCACTATGGACACTGCCTAAGAGCGAGCTCAAAGAGGAGGATTATGTCGAGTTTTACCAAAGCTTGGCGCACGATAGCGAACCGCCGCTTGCGTACATCCACAACAAGGTCGAAGGAACACTGGAGTACACCACGCTCTTTTATATCCCCAACACTGCACCGATCGATCTCTATCGTGCCGATTATGAGCCCGGCGTGAAGCTCTATGTCAAACGCGTCTTTATCACCGATGACGACAAGGAGCTCTTGCCGGTCTATCTGCGTTTTGTGCGCGGTGTGATCGATAGCGAAGATCTGCCGCTTAACGTTAGTCGCGAGATCTTGCAGGAAAATCGCATCATGGCAACCATCCGCCAACATTCGGTCAAAAAGATACTTGAGATGATCAAGGGCTTGGAGGGCGAGAAGTTCGATCGCTTTGTCTCTCAGTACAACAAGGTGATGAAAGAGGGTGCCTATCTTGACTTTACCAACCGCGAAACGATCTTGGAGATACTGCGCTTCAAGAGTACGCACGAGGAGCAGATGCTTGTCTCTTTACAGGAGTATCTTTCGCGTAACGACAGCGAGAAGAAGGAGATCTACTATCTTATCGGCGATGATGCCTCGCAGATGCGCCATTCACCGCTGATCGAAGCGTATAAAAAGGCAGGCATCGAGGTGCTACTCTGTGACGATAAAGAGATCGATGCAGTGGTGATGCCCTCACTCGGTGAGTATAAGTCGTGGCGTTTTGTCGATGTCAGTACGGTGGAGCCGCCTTCGCAAATGAGTGAAGAGGAGCGGCAAGCCTCAAGCGAAGCACTCAAACCGCTGCTTGAGCGGCTCAAAGAGAAGTTGGGTGACGCCGTCAAAGAGGTGCGCATCTCTTCGCGCCTTGCCGACTCTCCTTCGTGTGTCGTGAAAGATACGAGTGATCCGATGGCGGGTATGGAGGCGCTGATGCGACAAATGGGACAAGAGGCGCCCAAGGTACCGTTGATTCTCGAGATCAACCCCACCCATCCGCTCATCGAGCGCCTGAAAGAGAGCAAAGAGGATGCGCTACTTGATGAAGCGGCGCATCTGCTGTTTGAAAGCGCCAAGCTTGCCGAGGGGATGGAGATAGAAGATAAGGCCGGCTTTGCCAAACGCATCATGCAGATGATGCAAAAGGCGATCTAAGCCTTTTGATGCGCCAAAAGTGCCATAAGCGCCTCCATCTCCATAGGTTCGCCGTGAAGGTAGCCTTGGTAAGCGTCGCAGTCAAGTCTCTTGAGCACTTGTAGCGTCTTTTCTGTTTCGACCCCTTCTGCCACTACCGTCAAACCAAAGGAGTGTCCGATGGCGATAATCGATTTGACGATGGCGGATTCGTTTTCTAATTTATAAATATGTGTCACGAAGCGTCTGTCGATCTTTATCGTATCGACGGGCAGGTTCTCAAGTGCAGAGATCAGAGAGTGCGAGGTGCCGAAATCGTCGATGGAGAAGCGGAATCCACGGGAACGTAGTTTTTTCATTTTTTTTGTAACGCGGCGCAGGTTTTTCATGATACCCTCTTCGGGTAGTTCGATTTGAACCTCATGGGTCGATATGCCGAATTGTTGCATCTCCTGCAAAATGGTCTCTTCGAAGTAGGGCTGCAAAAAATGCATTATGCTTACATTGACGGTAAAGTAGGAGGGCATGGGAATGTCGGCATCGCGTTTGAGTGTCGCGATCTCCGAAAAGATCTTACGGAAGATCGCTTTTTCCAAACTAACGATCGTGCCGCTCTCTTCGGCAATTCGCAAAAAAGCGCGTGGAGGTAGATCGCCGCGTGTAGGATGGTGCCATCTTATCAACGCTTCGGCACTTTCGACTTTGTCCGTACCGATCTTATATTGTGGAAGATATTGTAAAAAGAGTTCGCCGTTTTTGATCGCTTTGTGCAGATCGGTTTCGATGCTCAAGCTCTCCTTGGAGCCGTGACCCATATCGTCGCTATAGAAGGCAAACATACCCTTGGCGGTTTTCTTTGCGTAGTGCATGGCAGTCTCCGCGCGTTTCAGTAGGTCGTAGGGTGTTTTGCCGTTATATCTGAAGAGTGCCACCCCCGCCGTAAAGCTGAGGTAGTATTCGTTTCCGGAGAGTTCGAGGGGGAGCTTGAACTGTTTGGAGAGATTATTGATATAGTTCCGTACCGCTTGTTCCGATTTCTCCTTTTCCGTACCGAGTTTCGGCAAAAGGATGACAAACTTATTGTCGCTGACGCGTGCAAAGAAGTCCTCTTCGTCGATATAGACCGCGATCCGCTTTGCGACTTGTTGTAACAGGTAGTCGCCGACGTGATGTCC
>JALWQQ010000188.1 GCA_027083075.1 Campylobacteraceae bacterium | reverse complement strand
AGGGCAACGGGTAACGCGGCGTCGTAAAGCATCGGCGTATATGCCTCGACAACACCGAGTAAGAGTGCGGGGCGAAAACGCTTACCACCCGCTTTGAGCATCATCTGTAGCGCTTCGTTATAGTCGAGATGAAAACTCTCTGCCGTGGGCAGATGGCGGCGCAGATACTCCTCAAAGCGTTCCATGATCTATCTTCGTAACTTTAGTTGTGAAATTATACCCTGCTATGCTAAAATGCAACTATGCAAAAGAGTCGTATTATGCTTCTAAAGCGCCTCAGTGCCGCTGTTGCGATCATTGTCTGGATAGTCATGATCGTAAACATCTTTCGTAGCGGCATGTCATTTCGTGAAGAGGCGCCCTACTGCATGGCGGGCACGATGCTTATCTTTGGCATCTTGACGGGACTCTACAAGTGGTTTGAACGCTTGGAAGCGCGCAGTTAGCGCACCTTTTTGTAGATCGTCTCGCATAGTTCATCAAGCGACAACGCTTCTACATCGATCACGACATCGGCAAGTTTTCTGTACGCCTTTTGTCGCTCTTTGTAGAGTGCTTTTGCCTTTTTGGGCTCTTTAAAAAGCGGGCGCTTGGCAAGCTTGCGTTTACTATTTTTTGCCGTTTTGAGTCGCTTGTATATCCATTCGAAAGAGGCATCCAACAGTACGACGGTGCCGAGTTTTTTTAAGTTCTTAACCTTATAGAACCCGCCGCCGCAGCTAATCAGCGTACCGCTTACGCAACGCTCTATCCAGTCTGCCGTCTCCTGCTCCAATGTGCGAAAGTAATCCTCTCCCTCTTTTTTAAAGATCTTTTTAATCGTACGCTTCTCTTTAGACTCTATCAGATCGTCGGTGTCGATATTGTAGACCCCGTACTTTTTGGCAAAGGCGCGTGCCGTCGTCCCTTTGCCTACCCCCATAAAGCCGATCAGTAAGATGTTTTTCTTTAGTTTCATACCGTTGCTTTCATCGTCGTGATTTGGGCATAATTATCCCATAGATAGCTTAAAAGGCGTGCTATGCAAAAGATTTTAATCACCGGTGCCAGTAGCGGATTAGGCTACGCCTTGGCAAGTGCCTACCTTCAGAAGGGTGCGACACTGTATGCCATCGGCAGAAACGAACCCAAAGATCTCTCGTCGCACCCGCGATTTTTCTTTTTTCCTTACGATCTTTCGCAAACCTTTACGCTACAAGCCGACATCGCTCCTTTTGTCGCTTCACATCGTTTCGATCTGGTTATCCTCAATGCCGGCGTGCTGGGCGAGATAAAGTCTTTGTTGCATAGCGATCTACTTGAACTCAAGGAGGTGATGGAGATTAACCTCTGGGCAAATAAAGAGCTCATCGATACGCTCTTGCGACATGCAGAGATTGCGCAGGTGGTTGCCATCAGTTCCGGTGCGGCGGTAAACGGATCGAAGGGCTGGGGCGGCTACGCTCTTTCTAAAGCCGCACTCAATATGCTCATGAAGCTCTATGCCGCCGAAGCACCGCATATCCGCTTTAACGCCCTCGCGCCCGGTGTCATCGATACGCCGATGGTGCGCTACATCCTCGAAGAGGTCGATGCCGAAAACTACCCTTCTGCAGCACGCCTACGCAACGGACCGATCCAAAGCACCGAAGCCGCCGCTAAACGATTGATAGAGACCTTCCCTAAGCTTTTAACACTTGAAAACGGCGCCTTTTACGATGTAAGGAAGATGGACCACTAAGTATCCTCTCCGCATCCGAAAAACTTGACATATTTGTATCCTTTTGGATACAATTGTACGATGTATGAAGTCAAGATGACAAAGACCTTTTCAAAGTGGTTGAACAAGCTTAAAGATATAAAAGGGCGTATCGCCATCGCTCGTCGCATAGAAAGAATGAGTCACGGGAACTTTGGCGATGTCAAATCTGTTGACACATCACTCTCGGAGCTTAGGATCACGACAGGTTCGGGATACAGAGTCTACTTTACGCAAAAAGGTGGACAAATAATCATTCTATTGGTAGGCGGAGACAAATCTACCCAGGCAAAAGATATAGCAAAAGCAAAAGCACTGCTCAAGGAGTACAACGATGAATAAAGAATTGATCCCTTTTGACATAGTGGAATATCTGGACAGCGAAGAGGCGATGGCAGAATATCTTTCTCAAGTGCTTGAAGATGGAGACAACGACGAGTTTCTAAGAGCTATAGGGTATCTCGCCAAAGCAAAAGGTATGGCGCAAATTGCCAAAGAGACAGGGATGGGGAGAGAAAGCCTCTATAAAGCTTTTCGCCCCAATGCCAAGCCGCGCTTTGAGACGGTGATGAAAGTACTTCATGCCTTAAAGCTCCGATTGACCGCCACTCCACAGTTACATCGATAGGTGTTTTATCTTTTGCTTTGATTTGTTGCATATATTAAAGTGGGTATGCGTTTCATAATAGACGAGATGAATCGTATAGGGATTCAAAGAACCAATTTCGAGATTTGGGTTATTGGCTTATACAGAAAGTAAATATTTTGTATTATTGAGATGGGTAGAAACGATAGACCGCGGCGAGCACTTGAAAACGGCGCCTTTTATGATGTAAGGAAGATGGATGAGGGATAGTCGATGCGCCTCTTTATCGCTTCACAGGTTCACATTTTCGACTATACATTACTTCAAAAGAGTTTCATACCCATCCTTCGCGGCAAATGGGTCGAGACGCACAATCTGCATCTGACATGGTATTTTATCGGCGATACGATGTCGCCTGATGTGGCGATCGCCATCATGCAAAAGATACGCCGAGTGCTTCATGATCCGATTCCCCTCAAAGGTCTCGATCTCTTTGGCAAACCGCCGTATATCCTTTATGGCAAAAGCGACCACAAAGCACTTTACGAGCAAGCGGCATGCTTTGGCGAAGTGGGATTTGAGATGCGACGCTTCAAACCGCATGCGACACTGTGTCGCATCAAAGCGTGTGCTGATGTGAAGGCTTTTTATCGTATTGTGCAAGGCTTTCAGAGGGACGTGATAGGTGAAATTCTGCCCAACATCACACTCTATCGCAGTCATCTTGGCGACAAGGGACCGCGTTACGAGGCGCTCTATACACTATAGCGCCAATATCTTTTCAATCGCTTCGACAAGCGCTTTTTTTTCGATATCTTTGATAGCCCGGGTATAGCTACATAGATCGTGCCCCGCTTTGGCGATGCGTTCTTGTACGATAATCTCGCCGCCGTCAAGTTCGCTTGTGACCCAATGCACCGTCACACCCCCTTCGGTATGTGCATCTTCAAAACTACGCTCGATGGCACGCAGTCCTTTGTGGCGCGGAAGAAGCGAGGGGTGGAGGTTGATCGCACGGATCGTATCGGTAAAAACAGGGGTAAGGATACGCATAAAGCCTGCCAATACTGCAAGATCGGGCGTATAGCGTTCTATCGTTTTTACCAGTGTCGCATCAAAGGCTTCGCGACTCCTAAAGCCCTTGGCATCGATCATCTCTACGGGGATGTCGGTCGCTTTTGCATGAGCGATCCCACCTGCGTCGGGCTTGTCGGTGATCGCGGCGGCAATGATGAGTTTTTTGCGATGCAGATGCTCTATCAGATAGGCAAGGTTGCTTCCGGCACCGCTAAAGAGTACGACGATCTTTTTCATGCGCGTATTCTACCCAACCCTCGCAAAAAATGAGAAGTGAGGTATAATCGTATCATTCGTTTCGTGCAGGAGGTTTGTATGCAATCGGTACGCTTTGAGAACCATTCCGTGGTGCCCTCCAAAATAGTCTGCATCGGGCGCAACTATGTCGCGCATATCGAAGAGTTGGGCAACGAGATCCCCGAAGAGATGGTGGTCTTTAACAAACCCAACTCCGCCATCAGCGATACGCTCTACTACCACGGTGAACATACCCGATTTGAAGGCGAGATCGCCTTTTTGATCATAGGCGGGCAGATCGCAGGC
>JALWQQ010000187.1 GCA_027083075.1 Campylobacteraceae bacterium | reverse complement strand
GTCAAAACGTATAAAGCCAACAAACCCTACATCAAAGCCTTGGCGCACATCACCGGCGGCGGCATCGTCGAAAACCTGCCGCGTGTGTTGCCCGAACATATCGAAGCGGTGGTCGAAAAGAGCAAGATCCGCACCCTGCCGATCTTTGAGCTGATGCGTAGCCACATCGCCGAAGAGGAGTGTTATCGCACCTTCAATATGGGTGTCGGCATGGTCTGGGTCGTGGATGAAGCCGATGTCGATGCGGTGCTTGCGCAAAGTGACGGCTATCTCATCGGTACGCTACGCGAAGGCAAGCGCGGTGTGACGCTTGTCTAACACTCATTTGTTGATTGCTATTATAATCAGGGCATGCTTCTAGAAAGAAGGAACAACATTGCAAAAACCGTATACCATTGAAAAGCTCAAAAAAGCAAAAGAGTTGAATGATTTATAATGTTTGAATGTGGTGCTCTTAAAGCTTGCAGATTCTATTTGCTCAATGGCGCAATAACAACAAGATATGGATTGTATTTGCTTAAAGCATGAGAGGCGCATAGTGTAATTTTTTCTTGACAACTTGTCATAAAAGAGATATTGCTTCCTTTGGCACCGCTCTTTCGATCGCAAACCATACCGAATGTCACGATATATTTGCTTGCAATACCTTCGAGATCCTGCTATACTGTATAATGAAAAATACGATAAGGAGTAATTTTTGTATTCTGTATTAAACAGTTTAAAACACTTTTCCTACCTTAAGCTTAAAACGCCGTTGCCTCGATATAGACGATTTTTGTTTGATGAGGTGATGCGCTCTTCCGATAAGGTTATCGGTATCTACGGAGGTAGAGGTGTCGGCAAAACGACACTCATGTTGCAGACAGCCAAAACGCTTTATGGCAATTATGACGAATTGCTTTATATTGCATGCGATCATCCGCTTATGCAGGGTGTCCCGCTCTTCGATCTGATCGAATACTTCTATGCCCACGGGGGAAAAATGGTCGTTATCGATGAGATTCACGAGTCACACGGATTTGAAAAGGCGCTGAAATCGGTCTATGATTTTTTAGATATCAAGATTCTTTTTTCGGGTTCGAGCGCCCTACAGTTAACCGATCCTTCTTTTGCAAGGCGTTACGATATGAAAAGGTTGCCCGTGTTGTCTCTTCGGGAGTATATTGCACTGCAATACGATCTTTCTTTGCCTCGGTTTACATTGGATGCACTACTTTCAAATCATGAGTCGATAGGATATGAGATTTTGGATCGTTTGGGCGAGTTGAAGATACTCAAAATCATGAACGAGTATCTGGATCACGGCGCTTATCCGTTCTATTTTGTAAATCCGGAGTCGTATACGCAGAAAATGATCGATATGATCAATGCCACCCTTTCGAGCGATATTGCCGTGCTCTACCGTGTCTCGCCCGAAAAAATCACTATCCTCAAGAAGCTTTTGGCAACCATTTGCGTATCTAAACCGTTCGAACTTTCTCTCGAGGCGCTATCAAGGCAGGTTGGCATCACGCGTGCCACACTATACAAATATATCGATTATCTTCATAGAGCCGAATTGCTTCGACATGTGATGCATGAAGCAAAACGTTTTAAGCAGTTGCAAAAACCGGATAAGCTCTACCTTGCCAATCCCAATCTGTGCAAGGCGCTTTGTGTGGCATGCGATAAGGGTGCCGAAAGAGAGATATTTTTTGCCAATCAGATCTCTCTTTCTCACGCGATACACTATGTCGAAAGGGGTGATTTTTTGGTTGATGAACGTTGGGTATTTGAGATTGGGGGCAAAAAAAAGGGCTTTTCTCAGATAGAGGGTATCAAAGAGGGGTACATAGCGGCAGACGATATCGAAGTAGGGCATGGCAAAAAAATACCGCTATGGCTTTTTGGCTTTTTGTACTAAGGTTTTCTTGACAACTTGTCATGAAAACATATATACTTCCTCTATAGCGTAGATAGAAGGGGATGCGGATGAAAACGATACAGGTAGGTCGCTTCAAGGCGGAGCTCTCATCGATCTTGGAGGCGGTACAAAAAGAGGGCGAAACCTTTGTGATCGCCTTTGGCAAGCGGCACAAAAAGATAGCGATGCTGGTTCCCTATGTCGAAGAAAAAAGAGCGCGACGCTTCGGGCAGTTGAGGGGAAAAGTCGTCATTCCCGATAATTTTGACGATGAAAACGAGGCGGTCAATGCACTCTTTTACGGAAGCAAGCTATGAAGATTATCATCGATACGCATCTCTTTTTGTGGTTGGCTGCCACACCTGAAAAACTCTCGCCCAAGCAGATGAAGATCGTTGAAAATCTTGACAATACGCTCTATCTTAGTAGTATCAGTATCGCCGAGATGATGATCAAGCGATCTATCGGGCAGCTTGACTTCGATGCGGATATTTTGGCACTGGTCGAAGAGATGGGGATCGAGCTGTTGGACTTCGATGCCGCAAGTGCGGTGCTTTTGGCAACGCTTCCTTTTTACCATCGCGATCCGTTTGATCGTATGATCATCGCGCAAAGCATCGTGCATGGCTATAAGATCTTAACGGTAGATCGAAAGTTTGCACACTATGAGTGTGCACTACTCTAAAGAAGGGTGCGATATATGGATATGAGAACACACTTTGCCTATGGCGAAAAGGTGCCCGGCTACGAGGTGCGGGTACTCAACGAAAGAGAGGCGCGTGGTGCGGCGGCACTGCTGTTTGTCGGGGCGTTTTTGGGATTGATGAACGGTGTGATGCTGCATACCGCCGTCTTCTCAAAATACTTCGTCACCTTTTTTGCGATCGACTTTACGATACGCATCATCCAGCCGCGCTATGCACCGAGTCTCTTAATCGCCCGTTTTTTCGTGCGCAACCAAAAGCCCGAATATGTCGGTGCGGCGCAGAAACGCTTTGCGTGGGCGCTTGGGTTCATTCTGGCATGGCCGATGTTTTACTATCTTGTCATCGACTTTCAGCCCAATCCGCTGAAGGTTTTGGTCTGCCTTATCTGTATGGCGTTGCTCTTTTTCGAGTCCGCCTTTTCGATCTGTTTGGGATGCAAGCTTTTTGAGTGGATCAAACGCAAAGATCCCAAATATTGCCCCGGCGGTGCCTGCGAGCTGCAGATCAAAGAGCCGGTACAGAAGTTTACGCCCGCGCAAGCGACGATCGCGCTGGTAACGACGGCGATATTGGGCTACGGCGTCTATGGCTACTTCACCAAACTGCCCGATCGAACAATCTTTATGCGCAAGATGAAGTCGCTGATGATGTCCAAAGAGGCGTTGGCGCGCATCAAAGCCGCTAAAGCCAAAGCGGAAGAGGATGCGATCTTTGGCGATGATGATTTCGATGATGACGAGTAAAAAGCACTTGACAGAGGCTCTTTTTTTGGTATGATAGGGCAGACCATGCGGCTATCGGCCTAGTGTCGATAGTCCGAAAAAAGGATCATGATGCCCTCCGACACCCCCATCGATACTCTCGAAGCCTTCGCGCAGCATGTCGACTATTCGCTGCTTGAGACCCTTTTGCCCGATCCGCAAGCAACCGTGGACGGCAGCGATCACGAACCGCGTCAAGTCTTTCGCGGTCACTATGTGCCCGTCAAGCCGACGCCGATCAAAGATCCGCTCTATGTGATGCATAGTAGCGCCTTGTTTAAAGAGTTTGGCATCGCCGATACGCTGGCAAGAAGCAAGCCCTTTATGCGCATCTTTAGCGGCGATCTCTCTGAAGCGCCTCCTCCCATGCGCCCCTATGGATGGGCGACGGGCTATGCACTCTCGATCTATGGTAACGAGTACTATTCGCAGTGTCCTTTCGGCACCGGTAACGGCTACGGGGACGGGCGGGCGATCTCTATCTTTGAGGGGGTGCTCAACGGCAAACGTTGGGAGATGCAGCTCAAAGGCGGCGGGCGTACACCCTACTGCCGCGGCGCCGACGGGCGGGCGGTGTTGCGCTCAAGTGTGCGCGAGTTTTTAGCCCAAGAGCATATGCACG
>JALWQQ010000186.1 GCA_027083075.1 Campylobacteraceae bacterium | reverse complement strand
CTCCTCTACCGCCTGCTTTGCCACTGCCGAAGCAACCCAAATCAGCGCCTCTTTATTGAAGGGTAGCGGAATGATATGCTCTTTGCCGTAGCTGATGTTTTCATTGTGATAGGCGGCTTTGACATAGTAAGGTACAGGCTCTGTTGCCAATGCCGCCAGTGCTCTCGCGGCAGCCATCTTCATCCCCTCGGTGATCTTTCTTGCACGCACATCGAGTGCACCGCGAAAAATAAAGGGAAAGCCGAGCACATTGTTGGTTTGATTGGGATAGTCGGAGCGCCCCGTCGCGATGATGGCATCCTTGCGCACCGCTTTGACCTCTTCGGGAAGTATCTCGGGTGTCGGGTTGGCAAGCGCAAAGATGATCGGATCTTTTGCCATGGAAGCAACCATCTCTTGGCTCAAGACACCCCCTCTCGAGAGTCCCAAGAACATGTCTGCTCCCTTGATCGCCTCTGCCAAATTCTTTGCATCGGTCTCGACGGCAAACGGCGCTTTGTAGGCATTGAGATCCTTTCGTTGTGTCGAGATTACCCCCTTGGAGTCACACAAAACGATATGCCGAACGCCAAGATCACGATACATCTTGGCACACGAAAGTCCTGCGGCACCGGCACCGTTGATGACAACCTTGATCTTCTCGGCACGTTTTCCGGTAAGCTCCAACGCGTTTATTAGTGCTGCGGTCGTAATGATCGCCGTGCCGTGTTGGTCGTCATGAAAAACAGGTATATCGAGCGCCTCTTTAAGTCTACGCTCTATCTCGAAACAGCGGGGCGCAGAGATGTCTTCAAGGTTTATACCCCCGAAAGTCGGTGCGATCGCCTTACAGACCGCTACGATCTCATCGACACTATGGAGATCCAACTCTATATCAAAAGCATCGATATTGGCAAACTTTTTAAAGAGTACCGCCTTACCCTCCATGACCGGCTTAGCAGCTTCAGCGCCGATATTTCCAAGTCCAAGCACCGCACTACCGTCGCTCACTATCGCAACGAGATTGCTTTTGTTGGTGTATCTGTACACATCATGCTTCTTGGCTACGATCGCTTCGGAGGCGTACGCAACCCCCGGTGTGTATGCCAACGAAAGATCATGCCGGGTTTCGCACGGTTTTGTAAGCGATATCCCTATCTTGCCGCCCTCGTGATACGCAAGTGCATCTGCTTTGTCAACATGAGACATACTAAAACCTTTTTTGTCTCATTATACTCGAATAGTGTCAAGAGAATGTGTAGTTACAAAAAGTGGAAGTTAGAGGATGATTTTACTCGGCAAACGCCGAGCCAAGAGGGGATTATTTGAAAGAAGCGATATACTCTGCTACCGCCTTGATGTCGGCATCGCTGAGTGATTTGACCATATTTTTCATGGTTGCACCCATGCCGTGAAGGTTGAGCGTACCCGCTTTGTAACCCTTGATCTTTTTCTCGATGTCCGCAGCAGACTGACCTTTGAGTACATCCGCTTTACCCATCGCTTTTTTCTCACCGTTTTGTCCGTGGCATCCCGAACACTTCGCGTAGATAGCCGCGCCGTCCGCCATTGCCAAAGTCATTCCCGCTACTGCTGTCAAAGCTACGATTTTTTTCATTGTTTTTCCTTTCATGTGTGGTTTTGGGTTTAAAGCCCCGATTATACTTTACTATCTTTAAGCAACGCTAAAAGCGAGTGCCTTAGCAAGAAGGCACTTTGCCCGAGTCACTCGCGTACTCATAAACGAAGTCGTAAAGATCATTCTCATACTTGGGTTTCAAGTGAGATTTGGGGCAGATCTTTTTGACTTCGGCACCAAATTTGCCGGACTCTTTGAGTGCTTCCCACTCATCTTGCGTGTGCTTGACGGCAAACTTAGCGCCGTTAAAGCCGCAAGCCGCTTTTAGTTTTTTAAGATAGATCTTTTGACCCTTTTTGATATCGGCACTTGCCGCGCCTGAAAGAAGCGCTACACCGAAAAGCGCCGCCATTGCTACATTTGCAACTTTTTTCATCGTTTCATCCTTTCATCCTGATTTGGATAAGTCGATAGTAACACACAATTGTGAAAAGATTGTGAGCGTTTGGCATCAAAAGATGCCGTTTTTTCAAAAAGTGCTTCGAGAAGTTACAGGTATTGTCTATAGATATAGTAGGGATTAGCAGTGAGGAACATGACCGCTCCCTCTGGCGTACTCATGTGTAAACTCATAAACGGGGCGCCACCAACTCTTCTTGATGCGTGTAATGTCAAGTCTCGGGCAGATCTTTTTAGTCTCCTGCGCAAAACGCCCCTCGTCCCAGATCTCCTCCCACTCGTCTTGGGTGTGGTAGCGTGCAAAGCGTACGCCGGAAAAGCGACAATATCTGCGAAGCTTCTTTTTAAATATCTTTTGTCCGATAATCAGCATACGTGTATGCTTGTCCGCTTGTGCACTTGTCATCGACAGCATCAGCATGGTTATGACCACAACAAAAAACCTCATATTGACCCCTTTACCTATAGAAATTATCGATTTTTCATTATAACTATTTTAACTTACCGAAAACTTTGTAACGCTCCCAATAGATCTCAACCGCCTCTTTAAGCTCCTTTTCGGTCAATGTTGTCGGAGATTTGACACCAAAACGCTTCAAAAAGAGCTTATCCATCACGGAGATATCTTTATTGGGGTAGCGTAGATAGTGGTAGACGCCCGCCTTGAGGTTGTTTTCACTACTGTACGCCAAGAGATAACGCTTGAACATATCCTGCAGTGTTGCCGGCAGCCTGCGGTGGCACGGTACGCAGTTGCGATCAAAGGGATTGTTGTTTCCCGTCATATTTTCAGCACAAAGCGGATAGCACACTGCAAGTGCGACAAGCAAAAGCTTACGAGGCATGCTCTTTTCCTTTATAGGGTTTAAAATAGAGCACAAAACGCGTCCCCCGCCCTACTTTAGAATCGACCTCGATGCGAATGTCAAACTCATCGGCGATCTGCTTAACGATACTCAAGCCGATGCCAAACCCTCCTTCGCTTTTGTTAAAACGCAGGTATCTATCGAAGATAAAGGGCACCTTTTCGTGTGGGATACCCACGCCCGTGTCAGAGATCTCCAGTCTCCCCTCTCTTAGGCTAACCGAGACTGTGCCGCCGCGCACATTGTATTTGATGGCATTGGAGATGAGATTGTCGATCATGCGTACGATCTTGCGCCTATCGGCATAAATGTAGACCTGTTCCGTATCCATTTTGCACTCTAAGCGCTTTGACTCTGCTAAGGTACGGAAGTACTCCGAGCGGTTTTTGATGATCTCTTGCAGATCGACCGCTTCGTTACGATTCTCCTTCTCTTGCTCCAATGTGAGATAGGTGAGATCTTTGTAGAGCACCGAGACGGTTTTGGCGGCGATCATAATGCGGTTGAGTTTTTTTCTATTTTTCTCCACCATCACGTCGGTATCCATCGTCTCTATGTTTGCCAAGATGGCGGCAAGCGGTGTGTTGAGTTCATGGGTGGTATCCTTGATAAAGCGATCGAGTAACATGATCGAGTCGCGCATCGGCTTGAGGAAGAGCCGCGCCAAAAGCAGACCGAAAAGCATCAGCAGCACAAAGGCGATACCACCGTAAAGCGCAATACGTCTAAAGAGTTGCGCTTGCCACGCAGCGTCAGCATTGGTTTCGATGATGAGATAGCGTGTACCGAGATAGAACTCGTCTAAGGTCTTAACAAAGTGTATAAACTTGCCGCTGTGTGTCAAGTAGATCTCCTCATCGAAGCGTACATCGTTATCTTTGAGCAGTGAAAAGATACGTTTTTTTTCGATGTCGTAGATCGCCGAGTTAAAGCGCGGATCGCGCGGATAGGTACGCTCTTCGGGAAAGAAGTGGTGCAGGACTTTAAGTCGTTTGGTTTGGATATAGGCATACTTGCTCAGTTCCGCACGTGCATCGGAGAGCATGAGATCGTAGCGGCTTTTGTAGTAGAGTATCGAGAGTACGACGATCAGCGCCACGACTAGTGTCGTATAGAGCGCTAAGAAGCGTAGGAGGGATTGCTTCTCGCTACGCAGT